>RFVQ01000013.1 GCA_009922495.1 Chitinophagia bacterium | reverse complement strand
TTCCGCCATCGTGGCTCCCTCGCATGTGCTCAAGGCCATGGGCCTCTCCGATCAGCAGGCGCATGCTTCCATTCGATTCAGTTTAGGGAGATTTACCACACATGAGGAAGTAGAAGCATTAGTGGAAGAAGTCAGTAAGGCATTGTCTCGAATGCAGTAAAATGCATACATTCAATGATGCATTTATTGTTGAGAAAAAGTTTCATTTGCCTACTGTTATTGTTTCCCTTCGCAATTGTTGCGCAGCAACAAAAACCCAATATTGTTTTTTTTCTGATCGATGACATGGGCTGGCAGGATTGTTCTTTGCCGTTCTGGGACAAAACAACACCGCAAAACAAGATTTTCCATACGCCCAACATGGAGCGACTGGCCAAGATGGGCATGAAATTCACGAATGGATATGCGAATCCAGTTTGTACACCTTCGAGGGTTGCTCTCATGACCGGCATGGATGTGCCCCGACACCATATCACAAATTGGACGAATGTCAAAAGAGATACACCCACTGATTATCCTGACAGCATCCTGGTACCTCCGGTATGGAACCACAATGGATTCAGTCCCATTACAGGCATCAACAACACCGTAGTAGCTACACCACTTCCGAAACTGCTGCAACAGGCGGGCTATGAAACGATCCATGTTGGGAAAGCGCATTTCGCTCCCTATGGCACGCCAGCATCCGATCCGCGGGCATTAGGCTTTAACATCAGCATCGCCGGCACAGCTGCGGGGCATCCCGGCAGCTTTTTGGCAGCAGACAATTATCGTGGCAATCCCACTGATACATTGTGGGCGGTACGCGGATTGGAAAAACATATCAAAGAAGGTGATTTCCTGACGGAGGCTCTTACGCACGAGGCCCTTGATGTTTTGAAGGGAAATGAAGCCTCCAAAAAACCTTTCTTCCTCTATTTCGCCCATTATGCAATTCATGTACCCTTGAGCAAGGATGATCGGTACTATCAAAAATATATTGATAAGGGTTTAACCGATGCAGAAGCAAAGTATGCTGCCTTGGTAGAGGGGATGGACAAAAGCCTGGGCGATCTGATGGACTATCTGGAAAAAACCGGCAAGATGAAAAACACCTACATCGTTTTCATGTCGGACAATGGAGGGCTGAGTCTTTCTCCACCCCGCACACCTCCCGCGCACCTGCACAATCAGCCCCTTCGACAAGGAAAGGGCTCCATCTATGAAGGGGGTATCCGTGTTCCATTGATTGTGGCAGGTCCCGGTGTACCATCATCAACCGTGCAACAACAGTATGTTGGCACCCAAGATTTTTTCCCCACCATGCTCGAATGGGCAGGTATAAAAAATCCATCCCTGATGCAAACGGTAGACGGTCGGACGATCACTCCTTATTTGAAAAATCCAGCTACAAAGGATGATACAAAAATCTTGCTCTGGCATTATCCCAACAATTGGACGAACATCAATCTGTCGGGAACCAGTTGGGCATCTGCGTTGCGAAAAGGAAATTACAAACTGGTCTATTTGCACAAGACAGCCAAGCTGGAGTTGTATGACCTGAGCAAAGATATTGGTGAAGCGCATGATCTTTCACAAAGCCATCCGGAGAAGTTGAAGGAGATGGCCATGTTGATGACCGCCGAGTTGAAAAAGAGAAAGGCTCCGATGCCCACTTACAAAGCAAGCCGCAAACCCATTCCCTGGCCCGACGAAGCCTTGATACAGCGATCAAAAGATTAAGTTGATCGCTGTACCAAAGCAGTTCATCTAGTTCAGTATAAACCTCACGCTATTTGATTTTTGCAAATGCCTGCTCAAAATCTGCCTTGATGTCTTCGATGTGCTCAATGCCTACGCTTACCCTGATTTGGTTGGGTTTCACACCACTGGCCAGTTGTTCGGCTTCGCCCAATTGTTCATGGGTAGTGGAAGCAGGATGGATCACCAGTGTTTTGGCATCGCCCACATTCGCAAGATGACTGGCCAGCTGAAGGGCTTCGATGAGGGCGGCTGCTTTTTCTTTTCCGCCCTTGATGCCCACTTGCAAAACGCCACCGTATCCATTGGTCAGGTATTTTTTGGCGAGGCCATGATAAGGACTGCTTTCCAAGCCAGGATAAATCACATATTCAACTGAAGGATGTTTTTCCAGCCACTGTGCCAGTGCCAATGCATTGTCGCCATGTCTTTGTGCACGCAAGGAAAGCGTTTCAATGCCTTGCAAGAGCAGGAAGGAATTGAAGGGGGATTGTGAAGTACCATAGTCACGCAACCCTTCTACTCTTGCGCGGATGATGAAGGCAATGTTTGGTAGTCCCAATGGATTTCCTTCGCCAAATACATCCCAGAATTTCAATCCATGGTAGCCTTCTGAAGGTTCGGTGAACTGAGGGAATTTGCCGTTGCCCCAGTTGAAATTGCCGCCATCCACGATCACACCCCCAATGGTAGTGCCATGGCCGCCAATCCATTTGGTGGCCGACTCTACCACGATGTTGGCACCATGCTTGAGGGGTTGGAAGAAATATCCTCCGGCGCCAAAAGTATTGTCAACGATCAGCGGAATATCGTTTTGTTTGGCGATGGCTGCAATCTTCTCAAAATCTGGGATGTTCAATTGGGGGTTGCCAATGGTCTCCAAGTAAATAGCTTTGGTATTTCCATCGATAAGTGCTGCAAAGCTCTCGGGTTTGTCGCCATCCGCAAAACGAGCTTCAATGCCCAGCCGCTTGAAGGAAACCTTGAACTGGTTGTAAGTTCCTCCGTAGAGATAGGAAGTAGAAATGAAATTGTCACCTGCCTGTAGGATATTGCTCAGGGCCAGGAACTGGGCAGCTTGTCCACTTCCGGTGGCCAATGCTGCCACGCCTCCTTCCAGTGCTGCGATGCGCTGTTCAAATACATCGGTGGTCGGGTTCATGATGCGGGTATAGATGTTGCCGAATTCACGCAGCCCAAAGAGGTTGGCAGCATGTTCCGCATTGTTGAATCCGTAGGAAGTGGTCTGATAGATGGGGACAGCCCTTGATTTGGTCGTAGGGTCGATCTGTTGTCCCGCATGCAATTGCAATGTCTCAAAACGTTGTGTGCTCATGGTCGTCGGTTTTAATTCGGGTGCAAGGTTAAGGCGATTTATTTAGTCTACCAAAAATGTAGACTAATATTTTTCAGAACAAAATGACTTCAGGGTTGTTTAACCTGCAGACCGATATTTCACCACATGATCTTCAACAACATGTCAACCTCTCTCAGACTGATTTTAGCCCTTCCCCTTGTGTTTGTCCTTTCATTATCTGCCCTTGCCCAGGGCAATGGACGTATCAGCGGTACGGTTAGCAACCGCAGCAACCTGCAACTGCTTTCCGGCATCAGCATCACCTTGAGTCCAGGCGGAAAATCAACCGTTTCGGATTCACTGGGTAATTTTAGGATAACCGGCATCACCCCGGGTTCCTATAGTCTTAATCTTTCAGGAGTCGGTTTTCAGCCGAAGTCGCTCCCCAACCTCGTCATCACCACCGGTAATGAAACCGTTTTGAACATAGAACTGGAACCCGCCGTAACCCAGCTTACTGATATCGTCATCACCAATAAAAAAAGTACGGCAAAGGCTGCCACGCTCGAGAACCCATTGAGTGTACAGCGACTCACTACGGAGGACATCAAAGCCAATCCCGGTGGAAACTTTGACATCAGCAAGGTGATTCAATCATTGCCGGGTGTAGGGGGTGGAGTGGCCGGGGGAAGCTACCGCAATGACATCATCATCCGTGGTGGTGCTCCCAGTGAAAACGTTTTTTACCTGGATGGGATTGAAGTGCCCATCATCAATCATTTTGCCACACAGGGCAGCGGTGGTGGGCCACAGGGTATCCTGAATGTGAGTTTCATCGAAGATGTCAAACTCAGCACTTCTGCCTTTGATGCGCGATACGACAATGCCCTGAGTTCTGTTTTTCAATTCAAACAGAAGACGGGCAATGCCAACCGGCTGCAAGGCAATTTCAGGTTGAGCGGAACGGAGGCAGCTGCCACCTTCGATGGTCCCCTTTCCAAGAAAACAACTTTTTTAGCCTCTGCAAGAAGGAGTTATTTGCAATTGCTCTTCAAAGCCATCGATCTGCCGATCAGGCCCAATTACTGGGATTTTCAATTCAAGACCACCACCAAGATCAACAGCAAGACAACCCTGAATATTTTGGGCATCGGCGCCATTGATGAATTCAGTTTTGCCAGACCCAAGGAAGCATCCCCTGAAAAACTCTATGTGATTGGAAGCAATCCCTTTATCAAGCAATGGAGCTATACGGTGGGCGCCACCTTAAGGCGGCTGACAAAAAATGGTTACCTCAACCTTGCATTGAGCAGGAATACACTCAACAATGGCCTAGAGAAATTCATCGACAATGAAAAGCCCTTGATCGAAGAACGTACCCTGAACATCAGCAGCAATGAAACCGAGAACAAACTGAGATTGGATGCAACCAATAATATTGCGGGTTGGAAACTGAGTTATGGAGCGGTCGCACAGGTGGTTGAATTTGACAATCGATTTTCGCAACTGCTGCGTCCGGCTGTAAAAGATGCAAACGGTAATATCGTTCAGCCATCCCTCCTTCTCAGTTCCTTTACACTGGAGAACTTTCTGCGCTACGGGGCTTTTTTGCAGGGCGGTAAACGTTTCATGAACGACCGGTTGGCCTTGAGCGGCGGATTGAGAATGGATGCCAATAGTTATGAAAGAAGTGAGAACAACCCCCTCAAACAATTGAGTCCACGCCTGAGTGCCAGTTACTCATTGAACGATACCTGGAACATTAGTGCCAGTTATGGAATCTATTACCGACTTCCATCTTATACCCAGATGACCTATGTAAATACCTACCTCAGTAGTTTACAACCTTCACAGGGCGATTATATCCGCAGTGCCCATTGGGTAGGGGGATTGGAATACCTGCCCAGCAGTACCACAAGGTTCACTATTGAAGGTTTCTATAAAAAATACAGCCACTATCCCGTGAGCATCAACGATGGCATCAGCCTGGCAAACAAAGGCAATGGATCTGAAGCTTTGGGAAATGAACCCGTCTCTCAAACTGGGAAAGGAAAGGCATATGGATTTGAATTCTTTGCACAGCAAAAACTGACCAGCCGACTCTTTGGGGTATTCAGCTATACTTTTTACAGAAGTCTTTTCACCGGTGAAGATGGCAAATACGCGCCAGCGAATTGGGACAACCGTCAGTTGATCAGTTTTACAGCAGGATACAAGTTCAACAAGAACTGGGAATTGGGACTCAAATTCCGTTACCAAGGTGCAGCTCCTTATACACCCTATAACCTGGAGGAAAGCAGGTTCAGTTACCTGACATTGGGCACGGGTATCTTCGACTATACCAAGGTCAATTCCCTTCGATTGCCAGCATTTCATTCGGGCGATTTGCGTGTCGATAAAAAATGGAACTACCGCCAGTTCACACTCGACCTGTTTTTGGATGTCACAAATTTCTATTCTTCCAAAGCAGTGGGCATACCGCAGTATACATTCCAACGAAATGCTGATAATACCGCTTTCCTTACAACAGATAGGAAACCGATTCAACAGAATGGTAGCAACGCCATTCCCTTTGTTTTGGACAACCGGGATGGATTGTTGTTACCGACGATCGGACTGATCATGGAATTTTAAAGGAACGCTTTTTCTTTTGTTCGGTTTTTTCCCTGATCCAATAGATCAGCTTTGTAGTGCCCATCCCAATGGCAGCGCCTGCGAGCACATCGCCCAGCCAGTGTTGATCATTGTACATTCGAAGGTAACCGGTGAGTCCCGCAGTTGCATACCCGGCTACACTGATCCATGGATATTGGGTTCCATACTCTTGGTTGAGAAATTCGGCCGCTGCAAAGGCTGTGCTGGTATGCCCCGATGGAAAAGAACGAAAGTCTGCGCTGTTGGGTCGTTCACGACCTATGATGCGCTTCATGGGCTGCACTACCGCCGCTGTTCCGATCACACTCAAGCCATACATCAATAGTTGCTGTTGGGGTTTGTATTTTCCCTTCATGCCTGCAGCATCCAGCGCAAAGACCAAAGCAGCTGGGGCATATTGAGTATAGTCATCCACAAGGGTATGTTTTCGGTTGACATCAAACCCGTTTCTGATATTTTCTTCCAGTTTTCTGCCTGCTGAGGTGACGGCGATCAGCGATCCTCCTGCAAAGGTGTAGATAGGAATTGTAAGGGTTTTGAACAGAGTCTTGTTTGCGTGGGATGGTATACTATCTTCCATCGAATGGTCTCTTGCCAAACAAGTTGATTGGGCAAGGATGAAAATAGAAACTAACAGCGAGTATTTATGTAAAATCTTCATTGGGCAAAAATCGATAAAAAACCATCAACCTTGAACAGCCCATAACAAATCCTTCATTTTCTGAACATATTCTGGTCATATTTATTAAATTGATTTGCAAACCCAGAACCACCGATCATGAAACAGTCATTCTTACTTGGTATCACACTCATCACTTTCCTTTTCTCTTCAGCGCAAGACAAGGACCAGAAGTTGATCATCATCACCACAGATGGATTCCGCTGGCAGGAAGTGTTCAATGGGATGGACAAGGCAATCGCACTCGACAAGCGATTCCACCAAAGAGATAGTCTGTACATATTGAACAAATATGATGATAAGTCGCCCGAAGCCAGGAGACAAAAATTGCTTCCCTTTATCTGGGGTACAATGGCCAAGCAGGGACAACTGTATGGAAACAGAAAATACGACAACAAGGTAGACAATGCCAATCCCTATTGGTTTTCCTATCCGGGTTACAGTGAGATCCTGACGGGTCATGTGGATACCCTCATCAACAGCAATGATTATCCCCCCAATCCGCATACCAATATTTTAGAGTTCTACAACAAGCAGCCCAACTACAAAGGGCGTGTGGCTGCCTTTGGTGCCTGGAATGCATTTGACAGGATATTGAATGAACAACGCGCCGGATTTCCGGTGATCAATGCATTTGATGACAACAGCAAGGCATTGAATGATCCAACCATGCAATTGCTGAATGAGATGGTTAAAACCAGTTTCAAACCTTTCGGTACCTCAGAAGTTTTGGACGTATTCACTTTTTACCAGTCCTTTCATTACCTCAAAACCAAGAGACCGAAGGCTTTCTACATTTCTTTTGGCGATACGGATGAATTTGCCCACCACGGAGACTATAAGTATTACCTGGATGCTGCCCATCAGTTTGACGAGTGGGTAGGTCAGATCTGGAATTGGGTACAATCCGATCCTGATTACAAAGACAAGACTACTTTGTTGATCACCACCGATCATGGCCGCGGAGATCTCGACAAAAGCCAGTGGACCTCCCATGGCCAAAGCGTGCCTGATGCCCATGAGATCTGGTTTGGCGTGATGGGTCCCAAAGTAAAGCCCTTGGGTGAGATCAAAACTTCACAACAACATTTTCAAAAGCAATTGGCACAAACTGCCGCTTCCTTGACAGGTTTCAAATTCGAGTGCGAACATGAAGTGGCTGATGCGATCAATGTGATCAAAAAGTGATCGACATTCTTCACAGGATCTGTAAAATGTTCAAACTATCTTAATGCTCTGGTAATCTTGGGGTAACGCAAGTGTATAAAATTTGTGTAACCCATTACCATGAATAAGAGAAAATTAGATGCTGTAGTACTGAGTGATGTTCACTTGGGAACCTACGGATGTCATGCTACTGAACTAATTACTTATCTGCGCAGTATTGAGCCCAAATTACTTGTTTTAAACGGAGACATTGTTGACATCTGGCAGTTCAGAAAGCACTATTTTCCTGCAGCACACATGCAGGTGATCAAAGAGATCTTCAGCCTGATGTCAAAAGGGACTGAAATTGTTTACATCACGGGCAATCATGATGAATCCCTTAGAAGGTACAGTGGTCTTCGATTGGGAAATTTTCGTTTGGAGGATAAGCTGGTGATCGATATGGATGGTCAAAGAACTTGGATCTTTCATGGGGATGTATTTGATGCCACTACCAAGGGGAGTGCAAAACTGATCGCCAAATTGGGCGGACATGGTTATGATATCTTGATACTGGTCAACAGGGCCATCAACTGGATATTGAAATCCATCGGAAGGGAAAAGATGAGCTTGAGCAAGAAGGTCAAGAACAGTGTGAAAAAAGCTGTTTCCTGGATTGGTGACTTTGAGCAGACTGCTGCGGAATTGGCGATAGAGAACCAGTATAGCACAGTGATATGCGGTCATATTCATCAGCCGCAGATCAGGACTGTTGAAACGGATAAAGGATCAGTTGTTTACATGAACAGTGGTGATTGGATTGAAAATCTCACTTCCTTAGAATACAATGAAGGTCAATGGGAGATTTACCAATATGATGAAAAGCAGGTTGATGAATCAGCCGTTGTTATCCCAATTAAACACGATAAAAAAATACCAGTATTGGATGTGTTGACCGACGAAGTGGGTGTGTTTTTTCAATCATTGACCGTAGCCTCGAGGTAAGTATGAAAATATTTTACGCTGTTCAGGCAACAGGCAATGGCCATATTAGCAGAGCCGCAACGCTTTTGCCTTATTTAAGCGCGTATGGTCAGGTGGATGTTTTTTTGAGTGGCAATAATTATGCACTCAAAACTGAATTACCCGTTGCCTACAGAAGCAGGGGGCTGAGTTTGCAATATGATAAACAAAGCGGAAGTGTTGATCTGTGGAAAACCTTTCAAAAAGCAAATATTCGCAAGGTTTGGAATGAAGCCAAATGCCTGCCTATCGAAAATTACGACCTGATTATCAACGATTTTGAGTGCATCACCGCTATGGCATGCAGGTTGAAGAAAATCCCATCCATTCAGTTTGGGCATCAGGCAAGTTTTCAAAGTCAGCATGTTCCCCGTCCCCCAAAAAAAGACTGGATAGGAGAATTCGTATTGGCAAATTATGCAAAGGCAACCCATTATTTGGGTTTACACTTCAAGCAATATGATGATTTCGTTTGTCCTCCTATTATCAAGCCTTCCATCTTAGCAGCTGATCCCAACGATGAAGGGCATATCACGGTTTATCTTTCTCATGTCTCTGATGAAATTCAGGTCAAAATCTTTAATGGGTTAAAGAATTTTAAATTTCATGTTTTTTCATCAGCTGTTTCGGCACCCTACCAGCAAGATAATATTCGCTTTTTCCCTGTCAACCATGAAATGTTCAATCACAGCATGATTCATTGTCACGGTGTGATCACGGGTGCAGGCTTCGAAACCCCTGCTGAAGCACTTTATCTTGGCAAGAAGCTGATGGTATTTCCCATGAAAGGCCAATATGAGCAACAATGCAATGGGGCTGCATTAGCATCTTATGGTGTCCAGGTATTGCAGAACTTCGATTCCTATTTTCCAGCTTTTTTCAACAAGTGGATTTATGAATCAAATACCCAATCGCTCGAGTTAACCATGTCGATTGAAGAAATAGTAGAAAAACTTTTCTCTAATATTCCGTTAACGATTGTCTAATCTTAACATCATGCCAAGGCAATCTTTCCGTAACATACTGCCAATAGTTTTGCGCCAAAATCAAAGCAATCAATATGAGAAATTTAGCAGGAAAATTTCGGGGTTGGACATTGGTGATGATGGTTATGTTTCCATTTCTGACCAATGCTCAGTCTGCAGTATCTGGTAAAATCATTGCCAATGCAACCAGTCAGGTTGTTCCCGGTGCGTCAGTAACCATCAAAGGCACAAAGTTAGGCACAGCCACCAATGCAGAAGGAACCTTTTATATCAATGCGAAAGCAGGCGATATTTTGGTCATCACTGGCGTTGGTATCAAGTCTACTGAGTATCGAATCAATTCTTTGGGCAATCAATTGATTTCTGTGGATGCAGAACCCAGTGAACTAAGTGCAGTAGTGGTAACAGCATTGGGTATCAAAAAAGAGTATAAGAAAATTGGTTATTCTGTTCAGGAAGTCAAAGGGGCTGATTTGATCAAAGCCCGCGAACCTAATCCAGTTAACGGTTTAGCGGGTAAGGTTGCCGGTTTGAATGTAGGTGCTTCCGCAGAAATTCTGGGTCGTCCCCAGGTTTTGCTAAGAGGAACTGGTATTAATTTTTATGTGGTAGATGGTGTTCCCATCAACTCTGATACATGGAACATCAGTCCTGATGATATCGAGTCTTTTTCCGTTTTAAAAGGCCCAACTGCTTCTGCTTTGTATGGTAACAGGGCGATCAACGGTGCCATCATTATCAATACCAAAAAGGGTTCAAAGGACAAAAGAGGTTACTCTGTTGAACTGAATTCAAGTGTAATGGTGGAGAGTGGTTTCAATGCAATACCCAAAGTACAGGATTTGTATGGTCCTGGTGATCATGGCAGGTATTCATTTGTTGACGGTAGAGGCGGTGGTCTGAATGATGGCGATTATGATATCTGGGGACCTAAATTTGAAGGTCAGCTTATCGCCCAATACGATTCTCCCATTGATCCATTGACAGGTAAGAGAGTTCCTACTCCATGGACTGCCCGCGGTAAGGATAACCTGAAAAGATTCATCCAGCCAGGCTTGCTTTCTACCACCAACGTTGCAGTTTCAGCCAGCAATGAAAAAGCAGACGTTCGTTTTTCTCTAACCCATACTGGACAAAAAGGGATCGTTCCCAATACATCATTGAATGCTGTGAATTTCAATTCTTCCATCGGATATAACTTCAGTTCCAAGCTTCGCTTTGATGCCAATGTGAATTACAACAGGCAATTCACTCCCAACGTACCGGATGTACAATATGGTCCTAACTCCATGATCTATAACATGATCATTTGGGGTGGTGCTGACTGGAGCGTGGATGACATGAAGAATTACTGGCAGCAGGGTAAAGAGGGTGTTCAGCAAATTTATGCTGAGTACCAGCGCTATAACAACCCCTGGTTCATGGCCAAAGAATGGTTGAGAGGGCATTACAAGAATGATTTCTATGGTTACATGACCCTTAGCTACAAAGCGAATAAAAATCTGGAATTCCTGGGAAGGTCTTCTGTAACATCTTATGATTTGTTCAGGTCGGAAAAATTTCCTTATTCTGCTACATCCTATGGTCGTGAAGAAGCCAGAGGAGACTATCGTGAAGATGACCGAAAGCTCTTTGAAAACAACACTGAGTTTTTGACAAAGTATAATCAAACCTTCTTCAAAGGACTCTCTCTGTCTGCATTGGCTGGTGCAAATCTTCGTACCATGAAGTATAGCTCTAGTTTTGTTTCCACCAACTACCTCAATGTTCCTGGCATCTATACTTTTGCCAATTCAAGGAATCCGGTGGTTGCCTCCAACTTCTCATCAGATCTGATCGTAGGATCTGTTTATGGTTCATTGGATCTAGGATTGTGGAAATATGCCAATCTGAGTGCAACAATCAGGTCAGATAAATCATCCGCGATCCCGGGATCTAAATCAGGTACCTATCCTTCTCTGTCGGTCAGTACTGTACTGAGTGATTACTTGAAACTTCCTTCGGCTATCAGTTTCCTGAAGTTAAGAGCTGCATATGCAAACGTTCGCGATGGAGGTACACAGTCCTATATCGGTCCTTCTTCCTATCCTGTTGGATATGGTGCAGCATATACAACCTCATATGATGGACCTACCTATAACCTCATCAGCAATGTATACTCAACACCACTGAATTACAACAATACAACTGCAGCCTACTTTACCGACAACTTATATGCTGATATCAGACCTGCATCAAGGTCTAATTATGAAGCAGGTCTAGAAATTCGCTTCTTGAAAAACAGGCTCTCTTTCGAACCTACTGTGTTCCAGTATATCGATGGTCCACAGATTTTCAGAAATCCTATTTCTCAGACAACCGGTTATTCAGGTATTTTCATCAATGCCGCAAAATATGCCACAAGGGGTGCAGAGCTTGTTATTTCTGGTACACCTCTTATGAGGAAAAATTTCTCATGGGATGTAACTTTCAACTGGAGTACTTATCGCCAGACCTATGCTGAATTGCCCAATGGAGCTGACTCCATTCAAGTAGGCGCACTCTATCTCAAAAAGGGTGACAGGTTGGATATTTACCAGGCCGGAGATTTCGCAAGAACATCAGATGGTAAATTGATCAACGACGCAGGTGGTCGCCCCATTGTATTGCCCAAAGCGCAGAGATTGGGTTATGGCAATCCTGATTGGTCTTGGGGCTTTGTGAACAAGTTCAAGTATAAATCCCTTTTCCTCACCATTCAGTTTGATGGCAGGGTAGGCGGAACCATGCAGAACTATATTAGAAAGCAAACCTTCCGTGGCGGTCGTCATATTGAGACTGTTGAAGGTGCCATGGGAGAAGCCAGGTACCAGGATTACTTGGGTGTGAAATCCTATGTTGGAGAAGGTGTGAAAATAGTTTCTGGTACACCAGTATATGATCCGGTAACTGGTAAACTAACCAATGAAAAGAGCCTCACTTTTGCTCCCAATGATATCAAAACTTTTGTTCAGGATTATATCAGTAGATACTATGGTCAGGACGGTGGTAATCTCATCGACAAGACCTTCTCTAAACTTCGTGAAGTTACCATTGGATATGCTTTGCCTGAATCCATCATGAAGAAGACTGTTTTCCGTGCAGCAAGCGTATCGTTTGTAGGAAGAAATCTCTTCTATTTCCAGGAAAAACAGAACCGTGATGTGGATTTGGATCAGTATGCAGGATCCCAAACTTCCACCTCACTCCAAACGCCTACAGTTAGAAGGTTTGGCTTGAACATCAATCTAGTGTTTTAATCATTAAATAAATTATTTATGAAAAATAGTATTGGAAAATTGTTGTTAATCGGTTTGATTATCACTTCTTGCTCCAAGACATATGACAAACTGGAAAAAAACCCCAATAGCCCAGAATCAGTACCTGCTTCTTTGGTACTGAATGGAGTTGAGGTGAGTTTGGCACCTGGAGCATGGGACTTGCAGCAGCGTTGGAACCAGTTTTCTCTCTGTAATTATAATTACTATGGTAACCAGGAATACAATTGGAGCGGTGCATCTCTGTCCTACGGTACTTTGAAGAATGTTGTCAAAATGGAGCAGGAGGCAATCAAATCGGGAGCCGCTGCTGTTAATCCATATAGTGCTATCGGTAAGTTTGTCAGGGCATATCTTTTTTACCAAATGACCATGAGGGTTGGTGATCTCCCCATGACGGACGCGTTGAAAGGTGCCGAAGTACTGAAGCCAAAGTACAATACCCAAAAGGAAATCTTTCTTCAGGTCAACAAGTGGTTGGAAGAAGCCAATAGCGATTTTGCCTCTTTGATCTCAAAAGGAGATAATTCACTCCTGGGAGATTTTTATTACAACAACGACCTTAGAAAATGGCAAAAGCTTGTCAACACTTTCCGGTTAAGGGTTTTGATTTCTCTTAGCAAAAAAGAGTCTGATACGGATTTGAATGTAAAAGCCAATTTTGCAAAAATACTGGGAGGTATCTCTACTTACCCTATTTTCACTTCCATGGCAGACAATTTCCAGTTTGTCTATGTAAACCCCTTCAACAAATACCCTTCCAATCCTGATAACTACGGATTTGATGCAACGCGTTACAATACATCTTCAACTTATTTGGGAATCCTGACAGCCAATAAAGATCCCAGAACATTTGTTGTAGCTGAGCCTGCAGGATCCAAATTAAAAGCTGGTTTGCTCCCCTCAAATCATGACGCATATGTTGGCGCGAGTCCTGCTGCCGACCTTGCTGATATGTCCTCAAAAGCAGGTATCAATAACGGTGCTGGTTTTGTCCCCGGAGAGTATTCTTTCAATGGTCGCAAACGTTATTACAGTACTTATGTTGCTGAGAATACATTTATCGTTGGTTATCCTGAGATGTGTTTCAATATTGCAGAAGCCATCAACAGGGGTTGGGCCACTGGTGATGCTGAGCAATGGTATAAAAATGGTATCAATGCATCTCTGGCTTTTTATAATATCAAAGAGGGTGCCAATACATTCTTCTATCTCAAAGCAGGCGGAAAAGTGACTGAAAGTGGAGATTATATTTCATACAATGTAAATTTCACCTTTGCTGATTATTATGCGCAGTCTTCAGTCAAATATGCTGGTAATACTGCTGCAGGATTGCAGCAAATCATCATGCAGAAATACGTTGCCTTTTTCCAGAACTCAGGTTTTGAGGCATATTTCAACTACCGCAGAACTGGATTTCCTGCGTTTGCCCAGGGTGGATCAGGAACAGGCAATAGTGGAAAAATACCTTTGAGATTTCAATACCCTGGTACAGAAAGAACTACCAATGGTGAAAATCTTTCTGCAGCACTTTCTTCACAATATGGTGGCAGTGATGATATCAATGCATCTATGTGGGTAATCAAATGATGCATAAGAAATTCAAATCGTTTTCTCATGAACAGTAGGTGAACGGCCCCTATATCCATAGGGGCCTTACTTACTTTAATACGGTTAATATATGTTAGCATCTGATATCGAACAAAGCATTGAAGATATTTTCAATCTCTATACGAAGTACGGGTCCGCCGATTATATTGGTGAACCTGTTTCTCAGCTAGAACACATGTGCCAAGCTGCTTTGTTGGCTGAAACTGAAACAGGTGATTCAGAATTGATCCTAGCTGCTTTTTTTCATGATATCGGACACCTTTTTGAATTTGTATTTCCTGTTGAAAACATGGAGGGTGTAGGGGTTTGTGATCATGAAAAACTTGCCTTTGATTATTTGAAAGAAAAAGGATTTTCTGACAGGATTTGCAAGCTGGTTAAAAGTCATGTTGATACCAAACGGTTTCTGACTTATCGTTATCCGGAATACTATGATAAATTATCTGATGCCAGTAAAACCACCCTGAAACACCAGGGAGGAGTCATGTCGGCATCAGAAGCATTAGCGTTTGAATCTGATCCTTTGTTTGCTGAATACATCCAACTCAGGGAATGGGATGATAGAGCAAAGGAACTGAACATCGAAATACCCAATCTTGACTATTATAAGAAAATGGCCTTTGATCATCTGAAACAAAACACATCCAATGAATAACGATATCAAGTTAGCTGTATTTGATATTGCGGGAACTGTATTGAGCGACAAAGATTTTGTTGCGATATCGTTTATTGAAGCATTTCAGCAATATGGAATTGAACTCAGGGTTAATGAAATAACACCCTTGATGGGATATAAAAAGACAGAGGCCATTACATTGGTTTTGCAGGGTAAGGGGATCTTGTATGACGACACCATGGTTGAAGATATTCACAGGCACTTTGTGAACAGCATGATCCGTTTTTATTCAACGTCCCTAGAAGTGGAAGAATTGCCGGGTACCAGTTATATTTTCAAGCTCTTCAAGAGCCAGGGTATATATGTTTCATTGAACAGTGGGTTTCCCAAAGTGATTGTAGAAGCCATTGTTGACAGGATGGGTTGGCTGGAAAAGGGTCTCATCGATTCATTCGTTGCCAGTGATGAAGTTAGCTCAGGTCGACCCAGTAGTATGATGATCGAATTATTGATGAAAAGGGCAGGAGTAATCAATACTGAACAAGTTTTGAAGATTGGAGATACCATGGTTGATATTGAGGAAGGAAGAAATGCAAAAGCAGGTTTGGTAATAGGGATTACAACCGGGGCTTACACCAGAAATCAATTGGAGGAGTACAATCCTGATCATATCATCGATTCTCTATTTGAACTGGAAAAACTTCTCTGATGAGTATCTGTTGTGAATACGTTTCTTTCGATGATACGGTAAGAGGATTTAGTCATTCCTCTGGCTTCATTCCTTCATTGCAACCCCATGAAATCCTCGTCAAGATACTGTACACAACGCTTTGCAGAAGTGATATCTATACCTACGAAGGAAGAAGGAAAGAGAAGAGTCCCACTATACTGGGTCATGAAATAGTTGGAACCGTTGCAGAATTTGGAAATTCTCACTCCCGTATTGACCTGCGGGGAAATCAAATCAGGATTGGAGACAGAATCACCTGGGCCATTTATGCCAGTGACCCTGAAGATATACACTCCAAAAGGGGTATCCCCCAAAAAGCTGCGGATCTATTCAAGTATGGACATGAAAAAGTCACCCCTGAAAGTTGTTTTCATGGAGGATTATCCGAGTATATCATTCTCAGGAAAAATACGCCTGTTGTATTGATAAAAGATGATATGCCTGACTGTGTTGCTGCTCTGATCAATTGCTCTGTAGCAACTGTTTCAGGGTCATTTAGGCTGGCAGGTTCTGTGAAAGATAAAATCGTATTGATCAATGGGGCCGGAATGCTTGGAACCATTGCCTGCGCAATGGCAAAGCATGCAAATGCCCAAAAAGTTATAGCTTTTGATCAAGATCAAAAAAGAGCCAACAATGCTTTGGCATTTGGAGCAGATCTTGCAATTGGATCTGAAATGCTTAATAGAGGCTCGATCGATTCAAGCATTACAAATGCTAATGACGGTGGTGTAGATATTTTACTTGAATTTACTGGTCAGCCCCAAGCCATCATGGCGGCAATCCCGCTATTGAACATTGGTGGAAAGTCAATTCTGGTAGGTTCAACCTTTCGCCAAGATGATATCCGAATCAATGCAGAAATGATTGTTAGAAAGTTGTTGACCATTCAGGGTCTACACAATTACAACGACAAAGATCTGATTTCAGCGGTTGCATTTATGGAGTCAGCAAGACATTTATACAGCTTTGAAAGTTTTGTAGAAAAAGATTTTCCCCTAACAGAAATCACAGCAGCATTTGAGTATGCTGTAAAAAACAATCCTTATCGGGTTGGCATTGATTTAAGTAAATAACAATATGATAAAGCTTATCGTTTTCGATCTCTCCGGAACAACTGTTAGTGATGACAATGCAGTTGCGAAGTGCCTGCACAAAGCTTCATTACAGCATGGGCTATCTGCCTCTCTTTCTGATTTTGAGAAGACAATTGGCACCAATAAAATTCATTTATACGAATATCTTATTGCAAGGGAGCATGGTTTTAATCTTCCATTTGAACAGTTGGAATCTGTAAGATTTCCAGCGTATCATGAAAAGGCCATGCAAATATTTGATACATACTCTATGCTCATGGTTGATTTTTATCGAAATGAGGTAAAACCGATGCCAGGTGCTGAATCGGTATTTGAATGGTGTCATCAAAATGGAATAAAAGTTGCAACCGATACCGGTTTTCATCGCGATGTCAGCAATGCGATCATGGATGGACTAAAATGGAAGGAGAAAGGTTTGATTGATCTGCATCTAGATGTAGAAGATACTGATGAAATCGGAAGACCAGCCCCTTATCTGATTCAAAAGGCAATGTTCAAACTGTCTGTTCAAAGTGTACATACCGTCATGAAAATAGGCGATACTCCAGCTGATTTATTATCAGGTTATCATGCAGGATGTATTGCAAATGTTGGTGTATTGAGTGGCGCCAATTCAAGAGAAATATTGGTCAAATACCCTCACACTGATATTGTAGAAGATGTTACTGCAGTTCCCACACTCATTGCCCAGAAATATTCTTCATCTCACATAGTAGTAAAATGAAGGGTTATTCGAATAGTAATTCACTGAAGACCGGATTTATCCTCAAGGCATCTCTAGCCGCTTTCATTACCTACATGAGCATGTATGCTTTCAGAAAGCCATTTACTGCATCCACATATGAAGGATTGTCTTTGTGGGGTTTGGATTATAAAATATTATTGATCATTTCTCAAATGATAGGATATACTCTATCTAAGTATTTGGGTATAAAATATGTTGCAGAGTTAAATGAGCGAAACCGTGTTTGGGTTTTGATTGGATTGATGTCTCTTGCTCTTCTCTCCCTCCTTTTATTTGGTTTGATACCGTATCCTTATAACTTGCCCCTCATGTTTGTAAATGGATTACCATTGGGCATGATATGGGGAGTTGTTTTCTCATTTTTAGAAGGGAGGCGATCCACTGAATTACTGGGTGCCGTTATGGCTTCCAGTTTCATCGTATCATCAGGATTTGTGAAAACGATAGGCAGTTTTTTGTTACAGAATATCGATGTTAATGAATTTTGGATGCCTTTTATCGTTGCACTCATCTTCATTCCAGTGCTGTCACTGGGTATATATATGCTAACGAAACTTTCAAAACCAGATGCAGTTGATATTACCAGCCGGACAGAGCGGATTCCTATGAATACAAGTCAGCGCACCTTATTTTTTCAAAGATTTGCACCTGGCATCATTTTTTCTGTCCTGATCTATGTCGCGCTGACGGTATTCAGGGATTTGAGAGATAATTTTGCGATTGAATTCTGGACATCTATTGGTTATGAAGGAGCCCCTGAATTGATGACCTATTCAGAATTACCGATTGCTTTAGCCGTTTTGATCATCATCTCTCTGATGATCCGTATCAAGAATAATCGAATTGCTTTCTTTGGAGCCAATTTCATTGTATTCATATGCGGGGCATTGCTTATACTCTTTACGTGGGTGTTTATCAAAAATTGGATGAATGGCTTACAATGGATGATTCTGTCAGGTGCATCAATGTATTTGCCATACATTGCTTTTCATACCATGTATTTTGAAAGATGGATCGCCTATTTTCAAACAAAGGGTAATGCAGGTTTTCTCATGTACATGGCTGATGCCGCCGGTTATTTAGGGAGTACCATAGTACTTTGTTTTCGAAATTTTGCAGCACCCGACTTGAGTTGGTGGCATTTTTTCACAGGAAGCGCATTGGTTGTTGGTTTTATCATGGCGCTGATGTCTTTTTTTGCGAATACTTATTTTCACAAGCTGTCACAAAAAATGAAGGGTATCGTTTCTCAAAATCAATTGACATGAATTCATCCTTAAAAAAATATGATGTTATCATCATTGGGGCAGGTATAGTAGGACTGGCACTGTCAAGAGCGTTGGGAAGAAGGGGTAAGCGTATCTTGGTTGTGGATCGCAATGATTTTGCATCTGGAGCATCTATAAGAAATTTTGGAATGATATGGCCGATTGGCCAACCCAGTGGCGATTTATTTGAAAGAGCCATGCTTTCCAAAAGCATCTGGCAGGAAGTTTGCCAGGAGGCAGGAATTTGGTATGATCCAGTTGGTTCACTCCATCTGGCTTACAAAAGAGAAGAGATGGATGTATTGGAAGCATTTTATGAGCAGGTGAAGGGGGATCGAAATTATTCTATCCTGGGGGACGCTGAAGCAAAAAAATACTCAACTGCCATTGTTGATAACAATTTGATGGGTGGCTTGTACAGTCCAGACGAAATCATTGTAGATTCACCCCGTGCAATCAAACAATTGCCTATTTACTTGAACGAAAAGTATGACATTGATTTTCAGTGGAATACTTTTGTGCACCATGTAGAAACAGGCAAGGTGATATCCGGGAACTCTGTTTTTGAAGCGGATGAAATATATGTTTCAACTGGCCCCGACTTTGAAACCATTTTTCCTGAAATATTTTCGAGCCTTCCTATCACAAAGTGCAAACTTCAAATGATGCGAATGGAATCCCAGCCCGAGGGATGGCGAATGGGTCCAGCTATCTGTGGTGGGTTATCACTTGTGCATTACAATAGTTTTAAGCAAGCAGGTGATCCTTTGATTCAATTGAAAAAATACTACGAAGATCATTTCCGCGAATATGTAAAATGGGGAATTCATGTCATGGTATCTCAAAATCAGTCTGGCGAACTGGTCATTGGTGATTCTCATGAGTATGGCAAAACACACGACCCTTTTGATAAACAATTCATCAACCAGTTAATCCTTGATTATTTGTCGACTTTTGCAAAGTTTCCCAGTGAAAAATTGTCGGCAACTTGGAATGGTACTTATGCAAAACTGATGAATGGCGAAACATATTTTATTTCTTCCCCCCTGCCGGGAGTAACCATTCTCAACGGATTAGGTGGGTTGGGAATGACCTATTCTTTCGGTTTGACCGAACAACTGATCAATGGAAATTTATAAATCTCAAAACGATCCTTATGTACATTGTAACCGATCAGCAAAAAAATCAATTGGCCATCATATTTAAAAACATTCTTTTAAGTGCAGATGGATCCAAAGTGATGGGTATCGCCATTGGAGATTGTTTGTTTAATAAAAATTCCAAGGTCATCGGTAAAATCATCAACGGATATGCATATGATATACCCGGTACCATCATTGGAAAAGTTGAATCCCCTTCCCAAAGTATACATATTGAGCTAAATCAGGATATGCTAAAGGAATCGTGGAATATTCTGAGTGCCATCAAAGAGCATACCTGTCCCTGGATCACACTCAAAACGGAATGGTCACTTTCTTCTTTTGCTGATTCTCTTTCATAATTTCCCAATCTCGAAACCTCTTTTTCCGTTCTCGTAATCGTCTTCTTTTTTTGCAATAGAGATTTGCAAAAAATATTGACACAGTGAGCAGGAAGATATTGGTTTGTTTAATCTTTTCTTTATTTCATTTCGGTTCATTTTCACAAGACACAACTGCTACCCCCAAATTCCTGCCTGATATCACGGTAGTGGGTCGGTACAGCCGTTCTGATATCCAGCAAATGCCTGAGGTGGTGGGTACTTCCATTTATGCCGGAAAAAAAAGTTCCCTTATCGTACTTGACAATGTCAAGGGAAATGTAGTGAACAATGTCATGCGACAGGTGGTTGCAAAAGTCCCGGGTATCCAGATATGGGAGAGCGATGGAAGCGGCATTCAAATTGGGATCGCGGCCAGAGGGTTGAGTCCGAATCGCAGTTGGGAATTCAATGTGCGACAGAATGGATATGATATTTCCGCAGATCCTTTCGGTTATCCGGAGGCCTACTTCAATCCACAGTTGCAGGCAGTTCAAAGATTGGAGATCATCCGCGGTCATGGTGCTCTCCAGTATGGTCCGCAGTTTGGCGGCATGGTCAATTATATCCTCCGCAATGGCAGTGAAATCAAGTCGCCTGTAGAAGTAGAGGCACAACAATCAGCCGGCAGCAACGGAATGATCAATACCTATACCGGTGTGGGTGGCAATACCGGGAAGATCCATTACTATGGTTTCTTTGATCACCGCAGTGCAGAAGGATACAGACAAAACAGCCGTTTTTATACCAATGCGGGCTTTGGAACCATTACGTATAAATGGAGCAACAAAACATCCTTGACGGCTGAAATCATGCGATCGAATATCCGCAGTCAGCAACCGGGTGGATTGACGGATGCACAATTGCAACAAGACATCCGACAAAGTTTTCGTTCGAGAAATTGGATGGACATCACTTGGACCACACTGGCTTTGATTGCCCATCATCAGATCAATCCCCATGCCAAATGGAACCTCAAACTCTTTTCAGTGCTGGGTGATCGGAACAGCGTAGGATTCATGCCTTCTGCTGGCATCGCCATCCCAGATACCGTTCATCGTACAACCCTTCAATTCAATCCCAGAAACCTCAATACCGATTACTATAGAAATATGGGGGCTGAATGGCGTTTTATCACAGATCACCAATGGCTGGGTATTTCCAATACCCTTTCAGCAGGATTGAGATTGTATCGAGGGAATACCTGTCGCTATGCCGCTGATGGAAAAGGATCAACAGGAGCGAATTATGATATGAGCTTATCAGATGGTATCTGGACAAGAGACATTGATTTTGTAGCGAACAATCTTGCTGCTTTTGTAGAAAATGTTTTCAGGATCAACTCTAAACTCTTGATCATACCAGGAATACGGTATGAATACATTACCGGAAGTGCAAGTGGCAGAAATGGATTCAATGGAACCACCGAGATCCGGTTGCAGGACCAATCCCGAAAACGTGGGTTCCTCATCGCCGGTATCGGTACTGAATATCATGTGGGCAACCAGACTGAATTCTATGCCAACATCTCCCAGGCATACCGGCCGGTTCAATTTGCAGATCTTTCCGCTCCTCCCACAACCGATATCATCGATCAAAATCTCCGGGATGCCAAAGGGTTCAATGCAGATCTTGGTTACAGAGGAAAGCTGGCTGAATATCTTTTTTTCGATGTCAGTGCCTATTGGTTACAGTACAACAACCGTGTGGGAACACTCTTGCAGCAGCGCCTGGATGGAAGCTTCTACAACTTTCGCACCAATGTTGGTAACAGCCATGCAAAAGGATTGGAGGGCATCGTCGATTTCAATCCTACCAAGCTCTTATTTGGCAACAGCGGATGGGAAACAAGTCTTTTTGTTTCACATGCTTACAATGATGCGCGTTACGGAAATTTCAAAGTAGTTACCCGCAGCAGTGACAACAAGCTGATCGAAAAAAATCTTCAGAACAAGAAAGTGGAAAATGCGCCTGAACAGATCCTTAGAACTGGATTAACCTTGGGCTATAAAAAGATTTCTGTTACGGCTCAATACAGTCATGTAGGTAAAGCCTATAGTGATGCAAACAATACAGCGCTGCCGAGCGCCAATGGAAACAACGGACTCATTCCTGCATATGACCTGTTCGATTTACTTCACCAGAAGAGCAGGCGGCTATCCTGGTCCGGGTGCCATGCCAGCCGATGGAAGAACCTGGTTCGTCAGCCTCAGTGCCAAGTTCAATTGATCCGATCAGGCTTCGATCCTTTTGATGGAAGCGCCCAATGCAGTCAATCGTTTGTCGAGGTACTGATACCCCCGATCGATTTGTTCAATGTTGTGGATGATGCTCTTGCCTTCTGCACTGAGGGCTGCAATGAGCAGGGCCATCCCGGCGCGAATATCAGGGCTGCTCATGGTGATGCCCCGCAATCTTTGTTTGCCTTCTTGCCCAATGACCGTTGCCCTGTGTGGATCGCAGAGGATGATGCGGGCACCCATGTCGATCAGTTTGTCAACAAAGAATAGTCGGCTCTCAAACATTTTTTGGTGTATGAGCACGCTCCCTTTGGCTTGTGTAGCAATAACCAGGATGATGCTCAAAAGATCCGGTGTGAGTCCGGGCCAAGGATGATCATAGATGGTTAGCACCGATCCATCGATGTTGTCACGGATCTCATAACCATCCTGTTCCGGAACAAGGATATCATCACCAACAATGTCAAATGCAATGCCCAGTTGCCTGAACTTATCTGGGATCATGCCCAGGTGCTCAACGCCGGCACCCCTGATGTTGAGGGCGCTTCCGGTCATGGCTGCCAGTCCGATGAAGGACCCCACTTCGATCATGTCTGGCAGGATTTTATGATCAGTACCTTTCAGTGAGGCAACACCTTCAATGGTCAGCAGATTGGATTTGATACCGGATATTTTGGCGCCCATCCTGTTGAGCATCTGGCAAAGCTGTTGTAGATAAGGTTCGCAGGCTGCGTTGTAGATAGTGGTGGTGCCTTTGGCCATGACAGCTGCCATCACGATATTGGCCGTACCGGTAACAGAGGGCTCATCCAAGAGCATATCGGTTCCGATCATCTCCTTGCCAGAAAGTTTGAAATACCCCAATGCTGGGTCGTATTCCCATTTGACACCGAGCTTCAAAAAACCATCGATATGGGTGTCCATCTTTCTCCTGCCAATCTTGTCGCCACCTGGCTTGGGAATGAAGGATTTGCCGAAGCGGGCCAAGAGGGGGCCAGCGATCATGACAGAACCACGAAGGCGATTGGCCTTCTGTTGAAAAGCAGGATCATCCAGCTTTTCAAGATGAATATTTTCCGCTTTGAAGCTATAGGTATTCTCATCGATCTTGTTGGTCTCTACCCCCAATTCTTCCAGGATGCCGATCAGCAAACGCACATCCAGGATGTCCGGGATGTTGCGGATGACAACTGTTTCCGGAGTGAGCAATACTGCGCAGATCACTTGCAGGGCCTCATTCTTGGCACCTTGTGGAATCAAGTCGCCTTTCAGTTTTTTGCCACCGATGACTTCAAATGATTTCATGCTGTGTTTTTACAAAGATATTCCATCCTTTCAATTCGTTATTTTTACAGTAGCATCATTTTCATACAATCTGACGGCTTGCAACATTTTACCCAATACTCACTCAAAGAGCTCAATACTTTCGGCATTGACGTTCATTGTCAGCATTTTTTTTCGGTAGAGGATGAGCTGGCGTTGCAGGACTTGCTGACCGATCCCAGTTTCAAATTCCTTAAGGACAGTTATCCTGATTTTTTGGTCATCGGAGGAGG
>RFVQ01000120.1 GCA_009922495.1 Chitinophagia bacterium | reverse complement strand
TAACAGCAGGGCTTATGCCAATACCAAGAAGCGCTATGGCTATGGTGGCAATAGTTTTGTCTGTGCTGTGGAATTCGGAAAAAAGATTAAGGCCAGATCATTGCTCGCCGGTGGTGAGAGCGGAGATCCGCAATCCAAGCATTTTAAGGACCAGGCAGAAATGTATACAAAGGGACTATTCAAAGACGTGCTCTTTTACAAAGAAGATATTTTGAAAAACGCAGAAGAGCAGTACCATCCAGGATCCAGAAAATAAAACCCAGCCCACATGAAAAAACAATTGCTTTTCATCAGCCTTCTGCTCATTTCCTCTGCTATGCAGGCACAGGAAATCGGCATTCAACTGTACTCCGTTCGCAACGAAGTAAAGAAAGACCTGAAGGGAACCCTTCAGAAAGTTCGTGCGATGGGAATCAAAGAACTGGAAGGGGGTGAACTCTATGGCATGAAGATCCAGGACTATAAATCAATGCTGGATGAAATGGGATACAAGATGGTGAGCATTGGCGTGGACTACGAAGCGTTGAAAGGCGACCTGAGCAAAACCATAGCAGATGCAAAAGCATTGGGCGCCAGCTATGTAGTTTGCTTTTGGATTGGCCACAACGGAAATGAATTTGGGATGAAAGATGTAGAGGAAGCTGCCAGCCGCTTCAATCGTGCGGGCAAGATCCTGAAAGAAGCGGGACTAAACTTCTGTTATCATCCACACGGATATGAGTTCAGGCCCTCTGTCAATGGAACCTTGTTTGACGACCTTGTGGCCAAGACCAATCCTGAATACGCAAACTTTGAACTGGATGTGTTTTGGGCCAAGCAAGGCTGTGCGGATCCTGTTGCTCTCCTGAAAAAATATCCAAGCCGCATGAAGATGCTTCACCTCAAAGACCGCGAACACGGAACGGTATGCAATGATACCGGCGGCGCTGATGAAGAAACCAATGTGGTGCTGGGCAAGGGAGATGTGAACATCAAGGCCGTCATGAAGGCCGCTAAAAAAGCTGGCGTGAAACATTATTTCATCGAAGATGAATCCACCCGGGTGATGCAGCAAGTTCCACAAAGCCTGCAATATCTCCGTTCACTGAAATAGCATCCATACATTGTCTTTCTTGAGACCGGATCGCGGATAATAAGTTGATCAAACTACCACCAGCTCATGAAATTGATCCGGTTGGAGATATTGGTTTGCCAGTTCCTGCAACTCTTTTGCACCAATGGTTTTGATGGTATCAACGGAATGATAGAAAAAGCTGTCATCTAGATCATTCAGGATGAGATTTTTCCAGCGACCGATGATCTGAAAGGGACCATCAAGATCCCCCAGCAAGGTTCCTATGAGATAGTTTTTAACGAGGAGCAGTTCCTCTTGATCCACTGGTTTTTCTCTGAGCTGCTGCATTTCATGATAGACTTCGTTCACAGTTGCTGCTGCAACATCTCTTCCTGCTTCTGTACTGATCATCCAGGCACCGGCATGGATATGGTTCACCAAAAAACTGTAGATGCCATAGGTATAGCCTTTGTCTTCTCGGATATTCGTCATCAACCTTGACCCAAAGAAACCACCAAAGACTGCATTCAGTACCTGTACCTTGGGGAAATCAGGATGTTTGCGCGTAGGAAAGGGTCTTGCAATACGGATAGCAGCCTGAACACCATCAGGATCATTGAGGATGTTCCATTTTTGTTGCGGGTCCTTTACGATGTCATGCTCAACTTCTTCAAGCAGACGGGTATTGAGGGGAAGATCACCAAAATATTGGTTCATCAATACTGCATAGTTATCAGGAAGGATACCTGCTGAAAAAACAATGCAGTGCCCGTTGCGGTAATAATGGTGATAATGTTCGAGCAACTCTTCTCTGTTCAACGCATCATAATCAGCCAACTCACTGTAGATTCCGTAAGGATGTTTTTCGCCAAACAACAGGGCATCGATCTTTCTGCCAGCAACAAAATCACACTTGCGCAAGTTGACCGAAAGTTTTTGCTTCATGTTCTGCTTGAATATTTGCAGTTCCTGATCGGGAAGTACAGCATCCGTCAATATTTCCCTGACCATGGGCAACAACTGTTCCAGGTGATGCGACAAACAATGCAGTGTGATGCTGGCAGTTTCATTGTAACAGGTTCTGTTCAAATAGGCACCATAAAAATCAACATACTCGTTGATCTCATAGGCATTGTGTTTCGTTGTGCCATTTTTCAACAGGAAGTTGGCAGCTGCGGCTACATTGTTCTTTTTCTCATACCAGTTTCCTGCCTTGAATACCCATTCCAACTGTACGACCCTCTCTGTTCCCGCATGGATATTGTATACGGTCACACCATTGTCGAGTTTGAATATTTCCGGTTTTTTCAACGAAATATGATAATCAATGGCATCTTTTATGGGGGGTGAGACTTTTCTGTCGGGCATTTACTTGTATTGAAGGGTTAATCCTGTGCAGCGAGATAATAAAGCGTATTGCTGTTTTGTGGCGTCAGCATCTGTTGGGCGATGCGATGAATGTCTGCTGCCTGGACATTCCTGTATCGTTCATGTTCTTGGTTCATGAGTTCTCCGTCACCCAACAGTTCATAGAAAGCAAGACTGCCCGCCCTGTTCATCACACTCATGTCCTCAAAAGCCATCACACTTTCGGTCTTGTTCTTCACTTTTTCCAGCTCCCTTGATGCAGGAGGCATGCTTCTTACCTTTTCCAGCTCCGCTTCAACAGCCGCCTCTGCCTTCTCAATGGGAACGCCTTTTACGAGTTGTCCCTCAATGGTGAACAAACCCCGGTCCAGGCTTCCAAAATGGTAACAGTTGATGGCGGTGAACAATTGTTGTTCTTTGACGAGCGACTGGTACAACCGGGAGGAAGCACCACCACCCAGTATATCACTCAAGAGATCGGTGGCATAATAATCGGCATCCATCCTCCCGCACATCTTCCAGGTTTTGTAAAAGGCATCCATGGGGACTTTGCGGTGGACGGTCATTCGTCTCTCTTCATTTTGAACAGCCTCTTGGGGCAACTGACGATTGTATTTTTCTCCGGAAGGGATATCCCCGAACCATTTTTCTGTCAGCTCTTTTGTTCTTTCCAAACTGATATTTCCTGCCACCACCAAAATGGCATTGCAGGGTGTGTAATGCTTGAAAAAGAATCGCTTGACATCCTCCAGCTTGGCGTTTTCTATGTGTGACAACTCCTTTCCGATGGTCATCCACCGGTAGGGATGCTCCTTGTAAGCCAGTTCCCGCATCAGATGCCAGACATCGCCGTAGGGTTTGTTGATATAATGCTCTTTGAACTCTTCGCAAACCACTTTGCGTTGTACATCCAAACTTTTCTTGCTGAAAGCCAGGCTCAGCATGCGATCGCTCTCCAACCAGAAAGCCGTTTCAATATTCTCTGCTGGCAACTGACAATAATAATTGGTCAGGTCATTGGTGGTATAGGCATTGTTCTCTCCGCCAGCCACCTGGAGCGGCTCATCATAATCAGGTACATTGACCGATCCACCGAACATGAGGTGTTCAAACAAATGGGCAAACCCTGTCTGTGAAGGATCTTCATCCCTGGCCCCAACATCATACAAAACATTCACGACTGCCATCGGTGTGCTGGTATCGGTATGCACCAATACCTTTAAACCATTGGACAGTTGAAATCTTTCAAACTTGATCATGCTGCGAAATTATGGAATAGTACCCTAGCAGGAAGATAAAGAATCCTCAAATTGCTATCTGATACTAACCGGCCTGAGGGAGATCATGACAACACCTGATGGTCGGCTCACCAAGAGATTGATTTTTTTTCCAGTCTCCTGCAACAAGGTCTTGTAATGCTGCAGGTTGTTGCTCAAATCACTGCCCACGCCCAATATGATATCCTCTTTTTTCAATCCTGCCTTTTCAGCCGGTGATCCGGGAACCACATCGTCCACCATGATCTTGCCCTCTACATAATACAAGGACATCCCTGAATAGGCATAATCAAAGAGATCTCGAAAATGGCTGTTGGGAACCAGGTGGACTTCCTGGCGGACATAGTTGAAGGTGACATTGAAGCGACGCAAAAGATCATTGCCCACCAGTCCCCCAACAAAAGGATAATTGGTCACATTGTATTCATCCTTGAAAAGGAAGGTGGGTACTTGATTGAACCGATAGGGACCCATCCTGACTTTTCTGACAGTTGTCAATTGCATGGTGGTCTTTCCACCCATCCCTTCTGCCTGGGTGACAAAAAGCGGCTTGCGTCTTTTTCTCAAAACAGCACTGTCCCTGGCATAGGATTCTGAGAGAAGAAAATTCAAACCGGCACCGGTATCAAGATAAAAATACTGTTTCAGGTTCCTGCTATCCTTGAATGCGACCTGTTGGATGGGAAGTGCAGTAAACATGGGCCTCAACAGATGACCTCCGGAAGGATATTGATAATCACCAATGGTAAATACACTCATGATCAGCTTGTCGTAATTGAGGTGTACGATGTACCGGCTGAAAAAACTATATCCGATGATCCCATCGATGCGAATCCCGTATACATTGGAGAGCAGGGCATAATCATTCACATGAAAATTCAGGTGCTCGGCGGTGACGCCTGGTAATTTGAGTACAGCATCATTTAAAAAAGATACCCTTCTCAATCCCCCTACACCCCTGATGGTCTTGTCAGATGGCTGCAAGGGAATCTTATATTCCGCCACTGTTGTGGAATCCAGGGATATGCCACCACTTCCTGTGTCCAGGATGAAATTGAGGCTGTCGGGAATATCATTGACCTTGGCCCTCAGGAGAATGACACCACCTGTCAACAACTGAAAAGGCATGGAACTGATGTAACGGGAAGAAGGTTCGACAAACTGTTCCTGTGCTCCTGCCTGGATCAACATCAGGAGCGTGACCATATAGAGGAACCCTGTTTTCATTGCTTATTAAACCAATGATAGCGTAACTTTGTTGCCTATCAAAGCAAACCATGAGTCAATTTTACGATCTGTACCAAAAGGCACTGAATTTTGAACACCTGAGCGCGGAAGAGGGTCTTTTTCTTTTCAAGGAAGCCCCCCTTGCCGAACTGATGCATGTGGCGGATGAAATGAGGAAGATCCAGGTGCCCCATGGAAAAGTAACCTGGCAGATCGACCGCAATGTCAACACCACCAATGTCTGCATTGCCAACTGCAAATTCTGCAACTTCTACCGCATACCGGGTCACCCGGAAGCCTATATCACAGACATGGATACCTATCGGGTTAAGATCCAGGAGACCATTGCCTGGGGTGGCGACCAGTTGCTCCTGCAAGGGGGACATCATCCCGGATTGGGTTTAGCCTATTATGTAGATACCTTCCGTGCCATCAAAGCTGAATTTCCCGATATCCGTTTACACGCATTGGGCCCTCCCGAAGTAGCGCATATCACCAAACTGGAAAAATCGACACACCGTGAAGTGCTCAAAGCTTTGAAAGAAGCAGGACTGGATTCACTTCCGGGAGCAGGGGCAGAGATACTGGTGGACCGGGTTCGCCGACTTGTCAGCAATGGCAAATGCGATGCCCAGGAATGGTTGGATGTGATGGCCGAAGCCCATCAGCAAAACATCACCACATCCGCCACCATGATGTTTGGTCATGTGGAAACACTGGAAGAAAGGTTCGAACACCTTATCAAAATCAGAGAGGTGCAATCCCGCAAACCTGCTGAGGCCAATGGCTTCCTTGCCTTTATCCCCTGGACCTTCCAAGGAGTGGATACGCTGCTGGCAAAGATCAGGGGCATCCAGAACATGACCACAGCCGATGAGTATATCCGCATGATTTCCATCAGCCGCATCATGTTGCCCAATGTCAAAAACATTCAGGCTTCATGGCTGACTGTCGGAAAAAAAGTGGCACAAATCTGTTTGCATGCAGGTGCCAATGATTTTGGCAGCATCATGCTCGAAGAGAATGTAGTAAGTGCCGCGGGTGCTCCTCATCGATTCACCTATCGCTCCATCCAGGAGGCAATCAAAGAGGCAGGCTTCGAACCGCAACTGCGCACACAACAATATACCTTCAGGGAACTGCCTGAAAACATTGTGGAGCAGGTGATCAACTATTAGTGCAAGATTTCAGGATATACGCGATACACGATCATGCCCTCACGGTAGCATTCTCCCAAAAGATCAGTGAGCAGGACAACCTGCGTGTCATGGCATTAAGAAGTGCTATTCAGCAAAAACCCATCAATGGATTGCTGGACATTGTTCCTGCCTATAGCAGCCTAACCATCTATTTCGATGGGAACTGCGAAAGGGAAGAAGTGATGGCTTATTTGAAGGAGCGGATATTGGCTTCTTTGGAGCTGCAGCATGAACCGATCGGAAGAACCCCCTTGAAAATATTTGACGCCTTTAGGGAACCTTCCTGTTTGTTGAAAGCAGGAGACCAGGTGAAGTTTGCATCGATCAGTCTTAACGAATTCAATTCCCTCTCATGAGCATCACCATCCTGAAACCGGGCATCATGAGCAGTGTGCAGGACCTTGGAAGATGGGGCTTTCAACAGTTCGGTGTTCCTGTTGGTGGTGCGATGGACAAGATGGCCGCATCCTTGGCCAATATCATTTGCGGGAATGATGAAAATGAAGCAGTGATTGAAATGACCCTACATGGTACTTCGATCCTGTTCAATGAAAATACCTATTGTGCTTTTACGGGTGGAGGATGCAAAGTATTGGTCGATGCTGTTGAATTGCCCTTCAACCGTTTGCTCTTTATTCCTGCTTTCAGTGTCATCACCACCCAACCTGTTGCAAGAGGATGCAGGACTTATTTTGCTGTTGCAGGAGGATTGAAAATTCCTAAAACCATGGTAAGCGCATCCACCTATGTTCCCTCCGGTATTGGCGGTATGCAAGGAAGAAATCTCCTCACCGGT
>RFVQ01000119.1 GCA_009922495.1 Chitinophagia bacterium | reverse complement strand
TCACTTCTGCCAACAAGGAAGCGAACCCATCAGTTTTGGGCTTTTCCACCACAAGCAGTTTTTGTTCAGCGAATATTGCCGGCATGATCACTTGCAGGTTGTTTCTGTCGAACAACCCCCAACCCTTCTCTCCAAAATCCTTCAATTGAAATCCCCTGTCACGGTCCATTTGCCCCAACTCAAAGCTTATCTCAGGGAATTGATTTTTGGGAAATCCAATGGTCAGCAACAATTTTTCACGGTCAACCTTTGGCACCAACAAAAAACCTCCCGCGGATGAACTGATCAATTTTCCTTCCATCCGCACATAAAATGGCTGTTGTCTGTCCGCCTCAATAAAAAAATAATGCTGCGCCTGCACAACCCCCTTCCACACCATGAATGAAAGGAAAAAAACAAGAAACCTACAACGCTGGTTGAACATGCTACAAATCTACCAAAAGAATAAAACAAAACGGTAAGGCTTTTCACCACCCATCATTTTGCAGCGCTCACTTGAATCCGCTCATTTATCTTTGGTACCCTAAAGCAGACACCCATGAAGAAAATAGGAGCGATTCTTTTGTTACTGTTCAGTTTTATTAGTTCCCAAGCGCAGGAAATGAAAACAATGGATACGAGCTGGAAAAAAACAGCTCGCCTGACCCCTACTCGTATCAACAACCTGGTGCACACCAAGCTGGATGTGCGTTTCAATTATGAAACATCCCAATTGTATGGCAAGGCCTGGATCAGCCTGACCCCCCACCTCTACCCCACCGATTCATTGGAATTGGATGCCAAGGGAATGGACATAAAATCAATTTCTCTTTTTCAATCCGGAAAAGCCACCCGCTCCCTTGCGTACAAAAACTCAGGAGAGAAACTGAACATTCAATTGGACAAGACCTATAAAAAGGGAGAAGTTTATACCCTCTATATCGACTATACAGCCAATCCCAATGCCTACGAAAAAGCATCCGGAAGGGATCCCATGCTGGGAACAAAAGGCCTCTACTTTATCAACCCCAAGGGTGAAAACAAGAAAAAGCCGATACAAATCTGGACCCAGGGTGAAACTGAATCCAACTCAGTATGGTTTCCAACCATCGATCAGACCCAACAAAAATGCACCCAGGAACTGACCATGACCGTTCCGGCCAAATATGTCACCCTGAGCAACGGCAAACTCATCAGCCAGAAGAACAATGCGGATGGAACCAGAACAGACTATTGGAAAATGGACCTCCCACACTCTCCCTATCTCTTCTTCATGGGAGTGGGCGACTATGCCGTTATCAAAGACAGTTGGAAGGGAAAAGAGGTAAATTATTATGTAGAACCCGAATACGCCGCTGTCGCCAAAAAAATATTTGGCAATACCCCGGAGATGATGACTTATTTCTCCAACATCACCGGTGTACCCTACCCCTGGGTCAAGTACAGCCAGATGACAGCAAGGGACTATGTTGCCGGAGCCATGGAAAACACCACCGCAACCCTCCACCAAAACAGTGCCCAACAGGATGCGCGTGAATTGACGGATGAAAATATCTGGGAAGGCACCATCGCCCACGAACTCTTTCACCAATGGTTCGGCGACTATGTAACCGCTGAAAGCTGGAGCAACCTGACGGTGAATGAGTCTTTTGCCAACTACAGCCAGCTTCTTTGGGAAGAATACAAATATGGAAAAGATGCTGCCCTCTATGAGCATTTCAAAAACATGCAGGAATACCTCATGGGGGACAACAACAAAAAAGACCTGGTTCGTTTCTACTATGCAGACCGTGAAGACATGTTCGACGCCGTGAGCTACCAGAAGGGAGGGCGCATCCTTCACATGCTCAGAAACCATATAGGCGACAGTGCCTTCTTCAAGGGACTAAACCTCTACCTGACACAAAACAAATTCAAATCTGCTGAAGCGCATCACCTGCGATTGGCCTTGGAGGAAACAAGCGGCATGGATCTCACATGGTTCTTTAATCAATGGTACTATGGCAGTGGCCACCCACAATTGGATATCAAATACTCCTTTGATGAAAGCAAGCAACAAGCATCGGTGATTGTCAAGCAAACCCAGGCAACCGGAAAGATCTTTACAATACCCACCTTCATCGATATCTATTTTGGGAAAGAAAGAAAGAGATACCCTGTATGGGTCCGCAATGCCAGCGACACCTTCCTGTTTCCTGTTTCCGCCAAACCGGATCTCATCAATTTTGATGGCGAGAAGATTCTGCTGGCAGAAAAAAAAGAAAACAAGAACATTGATAATTATATACACCAATACTACTTCGCAGGCAATTACCTCGATAGAAGAGAGGCGGTAGAATTTTGTGGCAGGAAAACAGACGATCCAAAAGCCATCGCTCTTTTGAAGGACGCGCTTAAAGATCCTTATCATGGTATACGCGGATTGGCGCTTACCAAGATCAACATGAAGAACAACAGGATCAAAACGGAATTCGAACCCTTGATCGCCGAAGGAGTCAAAAAGGAAAAGAACAGGCCTGTGAAAGCATCGATGATAGAAGCACTGGGCAAGACAGAAAACAAAGTTTATGCCTCCCTGTTTTTATCCCATGTAGAAGACTCTTCTTATTCTGTTTCCGGCGCAGCGTTGGAAGCCCTTGCTGTCATTGACTCCTTGAAGGCATTGGAATGGGCACAAAAACTTTCTGCTGCACCGGCCAAAGGAAAACTGGATGCCAGCATCAATAGTATACTCGTTGCTTCCGGCAAAGAAGAAGTATTCGACAAATTGGTCGTCAAATTCAGCGACCTGGAATTGTCCAATGAGAAATTCATGCTGATGCAACAACTGGGCGAGATGCTGGGCAAAATGAAGAGCAATGAGAGGATCAAACAGGGCATCAGCCTGATTGCGAAATTCAGGGATGAAATACCCGCAGGTATCAAAGAGCAAACCGATCCTTATATCAATGGAATGATATTCGGACAATTATTGGTAAAATTAAAAATGGCTGGCAACAAGGAAATGGTAAAGTTCCTGGAAGATGCCGTGAAATAGGATTACCACTTAAAGGCCCTGACCGTATTTCTCCAAAACGTAGGCACATAGAGTGTCTGCGTTTTTTTGTCTATACCAATATCAGCGGTATTGTATCCCTCTTTCTTGGCATCCCATAGTAATTTTTTTTCACCGTTGGATTTGACCCACCAGATGGCCCCTTCCCAGCAGGAGACGATAAAGGTATTTTCATCGATTGCTTCCACTCCGTCAGTCCTGCCCTCCATGCCATCTGCGATCTTTATCTTTTCCTTATCCTTACCGATGCGGTAGAGCGTTCCTGCATCGACGATATAAAGCGTTTTTTCAAAGAGTGTGACACCATTCACTCCGGTCAATCCCTCCAGATACAACTCAGGCTTGAGCTTGACAGCATCAATGAAAAAAACCTTGTTTTCCTTGGAATCGGTCACATACATGTTTCCACGTTTGTCGCATACAAGATCATTCAGCGCTTTGGCTCCTTCCACAAATATCTTTTTGATCACCTGGCCTTTTATGACATCAATGATGACCACAGAGTCCACATCCGCCACAATCAAAAAATCCTGGAACATTGACATGCCTTTGGGTGCATGCAGTCCAGTTACCCAAACAGGGTTGAATACTCTCCCGGAAAGCGTAAGCAAGGCTACGGATCCTTTTCCGTCTTTTTCCCATGCATTTTTTCCGTCAATATTGGAAACATAGAGGCGCTGGTTCTTGGCATCCAATATTACAGACTCTGGAACTTTCAGAACACTGTCTGTCTCCCAGATTTTTTCCAATGTTTGCCCCATTGAAACAAAATTGATTGTCAACAAGAGCCATAAAAAACAGATTTCTTTTTTCATGTTATGATCAGTTGAAACGTTCTACTGAAAAAGCTTTTGTATCGATGCTGGTGCTAACCCCTTCCACGGTCTGCTGCACCAATTGACCTGTTGCAGCTGCCAGTGAAATTCCCAACATGCCATGCCCCCCTGCAAAAGTCAGGTTGTCAAATTGATGATGCTTTCCAATATAGGGAAGTCCATCTGGACTCAATGGTCTCCAACCATGCCAGATGGTCGAGGGAGATGGAAACTCCAGGTCCAGGCTGGGATAATATTGCTGTGCCGAATGAAAGATCGCCTTTGCTCTTTTGATCAACATGGGAGATCCTATGCCACTGATCTCCATGGTACCTCCCATTCGGAGTTCATTTCCCAAGGGCGTCATGGCCACCCGATCGTCCACCAAGATGGCCGGATGTTTCAGGTTTTGTTGCATATCTCCGAATGTCATGCTATATCCCTTGCCGGCCTGCAACAACATGTCTATGCCAAGATCCCTCCCCGTGAAAGGAAGCCAGGATCCCGTTGCCAGCACATACGCATCTGCGCTCACCAACCCTTTGTCTGTCTTTACACCCGTCACCTTATTGGCTGCTCTTTCAAAACCATTGATCGTTGTCTCCAGCATGAATTCAACCCCATTGGCTTTTAGGTGTTCATGCAACACATGCATGAGATCACTGGGATTCAAATGTGCATCAAAAGGATAGAGCACGCCTCCCCTTACATCCACTTCCACTGCTGGTTCCAGCGCCTGTACCTCTTTCGCATTGAGTACCTGTGTTGGAATGTTCAATGCCTTAGCATCATGGGCCATTTCAATTTCATGCTTTTCAGTATGGGCTGATTTATAGAGCATCAAACACCCTTTCTCTTCCATCTGGAAATGATTGCCGAGATCATTTCGCATCTGAATCGTGAGGGCCCTGCTCAATTGCAGGATCTCATGCAGGGGCCTGATATTTTTTTCCATGGTGGATCGCCCTGAACTCTTCCAAAACTGGAGCCCCCATTTGATCAGGTCCCAATCCAACCTGGGCTTGATATAGAAAGGAGAACTGGAGCTGAGCATCCACTTCAGGCCCATGGCAATGATACCGGGTGAAGCGAGCGGAATGAAGTGACTGGGACATATATATCCGGCATTGCCAAAGGATGTGCCTTCTGCGATTTTTCCTTTGTCTATCACCGTTACATCATGTCCTGCTTTGTTCAGGTAATATGCTGAGCACAAACCAATGATGCCTCCTCCTGTTACGATAACTTTGCTCATGCCTTCTGTTGATTTATTTTGGCTTCGAATGGAACGAAGGTAATATCATTTTTTTGTCGTGAGCTGACGGATAAAATCTGTTTCCTCTTTCTTATAAGATGTGCCATCTTTTCTAAAAACATCGTGAAACCAAAGTTCCGGCTCTGAACCGTCTGGAATGGGCTTACCCCATTGGTAGATGGTATTGCTTTTGCCTGCAACGAGTCCCCAGTTGATCGCACCCACCTTGTATTTTTTGAATACAGGCAAGCAGGATTGAAAGGTGCTGTTGCGGGTACGTGCCATGTATTCCGTACAGATCATAGGTTTGCCAAGCTTTTGCTTTTCCAGGATCTCTTTCTCAAGCTTTTCGGCATCATGGTAATTATGAAACGTAATCACATCGGAATTTTCCAACACATAATCGTTGAAGGTCTTGTCATTGTTCCAGGCACCGGCACTCAATGGCTGAGAGGGCCTGACAAACCAAGCCCACTCAAAAGACTTCCGCAAAAGTTCCAATGAACCCAAGCCATATCCTCGGTTGCCGGGTTCATTGTAAAGATCCCACATCAAAATGCGCTTGTCGTCTTTGAAAGTGGATAGAATATCCTTGACATAGGCTTCGAGCACACCCCAACGAAGGGGGTTGTCATGCACGGCGATGTTCGGGCTTCTCACCCATCCGCTGTTGTGAATACCCGGTTTGGGAGCGGGTTGCTTACCAGGATAGGCATCCGGATTCCAACAATCATCAAAAATGGTAAAGAGGATCTTGATCTTGTGTTTTGAAGCGATGGTCAGGAATTCATTCATGCGCTTTTTAAATCCTGCAGGATCTGTCTGCCAAGCGATATCATGCAAATAGACACGCATGACATTCATGCCAATGCCGGCAGCCCATCCCAATTCTCTGTCAATCGTTACCGGATCAAAAGATTCAGCCTGCCACATTTCCAGCTGGTTGATGGCAGTACTGGGTAAAAAATTCGCCCCTACCAACCAGGGTTGTTTCGCATACCATTGATTGGCCGTTTCTGCTGACCATATTTTTTTCTCCTGCGCATTCACTGCGTTGAAAAAACCGGTAAGGGCAATGAGGCAAACAAGCATAATCTTTTTCATGTGTCTGTTTTAATAATTGATCTTGATGTCTTTGATGGAAGTGGGCAACCAAACCTGCATGGCATTGCTGCCGCGGTTGCACCAGGTATAATAAGGGATCGCGCGAACTTTTGTTTTTTGTGTGTTGATGGACATGCGATCTTCACCCGTTACGATTACCGGTAATTCCCCCACAATGCTCACTATCGGCTCATCCAACACACTAAATTTCTCTGTTTGAAACTGGGTATTCACCGGTGCGAGTATATTCCATGCCTTGCCGTTGTTGTCTGCACCCTCTACGCAATAAACCAATGGACCTCTCTGCAGAGCCATTCGTTGATTGTTCTGTTTCAGCTCCGATCTTGATAGCAATTTCTTCACTTCCATCGGCATCTGGTAGTCGATCTTGTCGCCATCCTTCCATTCTCTTTCGATGACTGCGTATCCATTTTCCATTTGGTATTCTACAGGTGATCCATTGACCAACATGGCTGGTTTTGTAGCAGATACTGAAGCAAAGGAATAGAGCCCTCCGGGAACAGCTGCATTTCCCAGCCATCCTGGAATACGAAAAGCAAGACTGGCCTTTTCTTTTTTCGCCAAGGATAGTTTTACGGTTACCGCTCCTTCCCAGGGATACTGTGTTTGCATCGTCACCTTCATCTCTCCCTTGGTCAATGGGAAGCTGGTTTCACTGCCCACAAAGAGATTGATAAAGATCTTGTTTCCTTTTTGTCCGTA
>RFVQ01000118.1 GCA_009922495.1 Chitinophagia bacterium | reverse complement strand
TGTCGACATCCCCTGCGCGTTTACGCAGTGCATCGAACAATTGCTTGCTTTCTTTTTCTTCTTTGTTGAGCGATAAATCATAGTCCGACCATTGCTTCACCATCTGGTTGGCCAATGCAGTTTCCTCCATGAACAATGCTTCATCAGCGATGTCCAGTTCCTTCATCTTGTGCTCATGGTGCGCATCCATGATCGTGAAACTGTTGCGCAACACCAATACTGGATAAGGAACATGGTAATGTTCGAACAGCCCTTTCAATTGCATCCAATAGGCCACCTCAGAACCGCCACCTACAAAGATGATGTTGGGCAGGATGGTTTCTTGGTAGATACCGCGGAGGATGACATTGGGGCTGAATCTTTCAGGATACTCATCCAACTCACGCAGGATTTCTTCTTCGGTGAAACGTATCACGGTACCATCCACGGAATATTGATTGCCCCGCTTGTCAATACGGTTGCGGATGCCATCCCGCAGGTAAAAAAGATTCACGGGCCTGGGGTTGACCTGCAACTTATACAAGGCATCGATGTCTTGACTGGTACCCGCCACAACTTTTTCTGCTGTTTGCGATAGCAGGTCATCCCGCATGATCTGCTTGATCGTTTGCTTGAGATCTGCCCTGTCTGGTTGCAATACCAACAATCCTTCTTCGCCAAAGAGTGCATTCAAAAGATGAAAGCTGCCCTCGGCCATATCGTTCCCCATGGCATAGGCCTTGCGCAACATGGCCATCAGGTCTGCTGCATGCGGGAGATGGCCGAGTTCGGCTTCAACGGCATTCAGCAATGCTGCAACACCCTTATCAGCCTTCATTCTTCCTACAGCACCTGTCTGATCGGTCTCCCAACGGAAAGGCTTGCCATTGATTTTGAACTTTGACAATTCATCCAGGTCATTGTCCTCACTGCCGATATAAAAGACCGGCACAAAATCACAATCCGGAAAATCTTTTTTCAATTGCCGGGCCAGCGCAATGGTATGCGCTGTTTTGTAAATGAAGTAGAGGTAACCAGAGAAAATATTGGGCTGGTGGGCCGTACAAATAGTGAATGTTTTTTCACCGGAGAGCAGGGCAATGTTTTTTTCCTGCAGGCTGGTGGGAGATGCATAGGCCTCGCGAAAAACATGCTGAAGCAAGGCTCTGTTGGTTGGAAATTGTTGACGGGCTGCGATGGCTTTTCTCACCCCTTCTGCAGTGGGCAAGTGTTGGATGAATGCGTTCACTGTTTTGTCACCGGCCAAATAGTCGGTGATCAGTTTCGAGAACATGCCCGTTTGGGCATAATCAATGTATCGACAGGAACTCTCCATCATGGCAAATTAATCAATTCATACCACCACACCTTCGAGGTCGTAATCGTATGCTTTGGTAATGGTAACATTTACGAAGTCACCTGGGTTCAATTTTTTGTTGGAAAGAATGATCACTTCATTGTCTACTTCCACACTGTCAAATTCTGTTCTTCCAATATACCTTCCCGCTTCTTTCTTGTCTACGATCACCCTCAGGGTTTGTCCGAGTTTCTGCTGGTTCTTTTCCAGGCTGATGTCCTGCTGGAAAGCAATGATCTCCTGTGCCCTCTCCTCTTTTTCTTCTGCGCTCAGGGTATCTTCCAATGCATAGGCCGAAGTATCCTCTTCATGTGAATAGGTAAAGATGCCCACACGATCGAATTTCATCTCCTGCAGGAAAGCTTTCATTTCCTCCACATCCTCACGGGTCTCGCCCGGGAAGCCTGCGATAAGGGTGGTACGAAGACAGATATCGGGGATCCTGCTCCTGATCTCCTTGATCAGGTCTTTCATTTCCTGCTGGGTGATCTGCCTTTTCATGGCCTTGAGCATGTTGTCGCTGGCATGCTGCAGGGGCATGTCGAGGTAGTTGCAGATTTTCGGTTCTTCCTTCATCACATCGATGATCTCCAAGGGAAATTTGGAAGGATAAGCATAATGCAGTCGGATCCACTCCAGTCCTTCGATCTTACAGAGGGCCTTTAGCAGTTCCGGCAGTTTTCGGGTTTTGTAAAGATCGAGTCCGTAATAGGTCAGTTCCTGTGCGATCAGCATGATCTCCTTCACGCCGGACTTGACCAGCTTCTCTGCTTCTAAAACGAGCTCTTCGATCGGTTTGCTGCGGTGACCACCCCGCATCAGGGGGATGGCACAGAAGGAACAGGTTCGGTTGCAACCTTCACTGATCTTCATGTAGGCATAATGCGAGGGAGTGCTAAGCAAACGTTCCCCCACCAGTTCTGATTTGTAGTCAGCATTCAAGACAGCCAGCAGTCCGGGTAATTCCATGGTTCCAAAAAAGGCATCCACTTCCGGAATTTCCTCTTCGAGGTTTTGCTTGTAGCGTTCACTCAGACAGCCGGTCACGTATACCTTGTCGAGCTTTCCTTTCTTTTTCAGTTCCACCTGGTCCAGGATGGTATTGATGCTTTCTTCCTTGGCCTTGTCAATGAATCCGCAGGTATTCACCACCACGATGTTGTGATCTAGTTTCGCATTCTCATGCACCACATCAAAATCATTGGCCTGCAGTTGTCCACTCAACACTTCACTGTCCACCATGTTCTTGCTGCAACCCAGGGTGATGATGTTGACCTTGTCTTTTGTATGTTTTTTGGAGCGCATGAATGTTGTGGGTTGTGGGTTGTCGGTTGTGAGTTGTGGGTTGTGGGTTGTGGGTTGTCAGTTGTGGGTTAGGGAAAAGAGTCCTTCTACAAAGGCTTTTTTGTCAAATACGATCAGGTCTTTGGCCTGCTCGCCTACGCCGATGAATTTAACAGGGATCTTGAACTGGTTGGCGATGGCCAGTACGATACCACCCTTGGCGGTACCATCCAGTTTGGTGATGGCAAGTGCGGAAACATTGGTAGCCGCAGAAAAATGCTTGGCCTGCTCGATCGCATTTTGTCCTGTTGTGCCATCCAAAACCAAAAGGGTCTCATGTGGCGCATCGGGGATCACCTTCTGGATCACCCTTCTGATCTTGCTCAGTTCTTCCATGAGATGGGCCTTGTTGTGGAGTCGGCCTGCGGTATCGATCAGCAGGATATCAACTCCTTTGGCGACGGCACTGTTCACAGCGTCAAAGGCCACAGAGGCCGGATCGCTGCCCATTTCTTTTTTCACGATGGGCACACCTGCCCTTTCGCTCCAGATGGTCAGTTGGTCAACAGCTGCGGCGCGGAAAGTATCTGCTGCACCCAGCATCACCGATTTACCAGCCGCTTTGAAATTGGTGGCCAGCTTGCCAATGGTGGTGGTTTTGCCTACTCCGTTGACCCCAACAACCAATACCACAAAGGGCTTCTTGCCTTCCGGCAGGTCAAATTGCTTGAGGGTATCTTTCTCGTCGTCTACGAGGATGGCCTGTATCTCTTCCTGGAGGATGCCGTTGAGTTCTCCGGTGCCCAGGTATTTGTCGCGCGAAACCCTTTCCTGAATTTTCTCGATGATGGCAAGGGTGGTGTCTACGCCTACATCGGCGGTGATCAGTGCCTCTTCCAGCTGGTCCAGCACCTCATCATCCACCTGTGATTTTCCGGCAATGGCCTTGGTGATGCGGGAGAAGAATCCCTCGCGGGTCTTTTCCAGGCCTTTCTCCAGTTGCTGCTTTTCAGCCTTGCCAAACAGTTTGTCAAAAAATCCCATCGATTACCATTAAAACAAAAGCTGTCCCGAATGTACAAACGGAACAGCTCTGGTCATTTTGTGAAAATGTTTTTATTGGGCGAGAAAATCCTTCACCTTGTCCTTGTGAACGATCTGCTCTTTAAAAGTGTAGGCTCCGGTCTTGGGGCTTCTTACTGCCTTGATCACTTTTGTCCAGTTCTTTGCTTCTGCTGAAGCCTTGAGGTCTTTTACCTTCGCGTTCTTAGATGCTGCCTTTGCCATGATTATTTAATTTCCTTGTGAACGGTATACTTCTTGAGGATGGGGTTGTATTTCTTCAACTCCATGCGCTCGGGTGTGTTCTTCTTGTTCTTGGTGGTGATGTAACGGCTGGTACCTGCCATGCCGGTGGTCTTGTGCTCTGTGCACTCCAAAATCACCTGAACCCTATTGCCTTTCTTTGCCATTGCTAGTTATTGTTACGATGATCAAATGTTAACTCCTTGTGCCCTCAGTTCCTTTACCACGGGATACAGACCATTCTTGTTGATGGTGCGGATGGCCTCAGAAGAAAGCTTCAGGGTAATCCACTTGTTTTCTTCTGCGAGGAAGAAACGCTTGGTCTGGAGGTTAGGCAGAAAACGACGCTTGGTCTTGATATTGGAATGGGAAACCTTGTTTCCGGTGATGGGACGCTTTCCTGTAACCTGACATACTCGTGCCATAAACTCAATTTTTTAGGGAGTGCAAATGTAGCACATGTTCAATTATATTCCAAAAAAACCCTTAAATAATGGATTTGGGGGTTTTAAATATCGATTGCTTCCCCGTATGCCGCTGCCACCGCCTCTTTGACGGCTTCGGACATGGTCGGGTGCGGGTGGATGGCGTTGAGGATCTCATGGTTGGTGGTTTCCAGCTTGCGGGCAACAACCACTTCCGCGATCATTTCGGTCACACCGGCACCGATCATGTGGGCACCCAGGAATTCACCGTATTTCGCGTCGAAGATCACCTTCACAAATCCGTCTGTATTGCCGGCTGCGCTGGCTTTTCCGCTGGCCATGAAGGGGAACTTGCCCACCTTGATCTCATAACCGGCGTCTTTGGCAGCCTTCTCGGTATACCCTACGGAAGCAACCTCAGGGGAGCAATAGGTACAACCGGGGATGTTGTTGTAATCGATCGCCTCCGGCTGATGATGGTATTTTTTCTCCAGGTATCCGATGGCTTCGGCGGCGTTGATGCCTTCCTTGCCGGCCACGTGGGCCAGGGCCTGACCAGGAGAGCAGTCACCAATGGCATAGATACCGGGCACGGAAGTCTGCTGGGTCTTGTCAACCACAATCCTACCCTTGTCAATTTTGATACCATTTTCTTCCAATCCGATGTTCTCGATGTTGGGAGCGATGCCTACTGCACTGAGCACGATATCGGCTTCCAGGATGGATTCACCAGCGGCATTTTTCACATGGGCCTTCACCCCTGCACCGGAGGTATCTACCTTCGTCACCTCGCTGGAAGTAAGAATATTGATGCCTTTCTTTTTGAGTTGTTTTTCGAGTTCCTTGCTGATATCAGCATCTTCCACTGGCACGATCCTGTCCATGAACTCTACGATGGTCACCTTGGTACCCATGGCATTGTAGAAATCTGCAAATTCAACACCGATCGCACCGCTTCCCACCACTACCATGGATTTGGGTTGCTGGGGCAATACCATGGCTTCGCGATAGCCAATGATTTTCTTGCCATCCTGAGGAAGGTTGGGCAATTGGCGGCTTCTGGCACCGGTAGCGATGATGATGTATTTGCCTTCGACCATTTGCTTTTTGCCATCGGCTGCGGTCACTTCAACCTTGCCTTTGCCGGCGATTTTGCCATAGCCCATCACCACATCGATCTTGTTCTTCTTCATGAGGAACTGAACGCCCTTGCTCATCTTGTCGGCCACACCACGGCTCCTTTTCACCACTGCACCAAAATCATGCTCTACACCACTGCTCTTGATACCATAATCGGCACTGTGCTTGAGGTATTCGTATACCTGGGCACTCTTGAGGAGGGCCTTGGTGGGAATACAACCCCAGTTGAGACAAACGCCTCCGAGGCTTTCCTTTTCGATGATCGCTACCTTGAATCCGAGTTGTGAAGCCCTGATCGCTGCAGGGTAGCCACCGGGACCGCTTCCCAGTACGATTACGTCATATGCCATGGTAATAACTATTTATTGAGCCGCAAATTTAGAGAATTATTTCCTTTTGATCATGACAACAGAGGGAACAACCCGTTCAACCCCATTATCCCCTGGTCTGACGGTAAGTCGGTTGTTGACAACCAAACTTCAAATTGACCCCGGGATAACCATTGGCTGCATTGTCTCCCTCAATGGCCAGCAATACAACCAGTCCTCCTGCCGTATATCCAATGGCAGAACGGGGCCTGGCGCTGGTGTTGTTGATATCGATCAGCTCCTCCTTGTCCGTTATCTTTACTTCTCCCCCTTTCAAAAGCATGGGTGAGCCTCCTATCGCAATGGGTACTGTCCATTCTGATCCTCCAGTTGGAAAATTCTCATCCGGCACTGGTTGTGGCGGATTCCCCAAAAGATTGGGGGATGGGGCAGGATACTGGAAAACCCTATCGTTCCCTGTGCCAATGTTATAGACCCAGGCAACAGCAGGATCGCCCGTGGATGAAATACCAAAGGCTGCCCGGGTAGGATAATAGGGCGTACTCGAACCATTGTAGGTGCGGCTGACAGATTTGATATTGGGCGATAAAACCGTATTGTATTTCACGAGACTATAAGACTGATTGCCGCCAAAAAAACCACCATTGATACAGGCATAAACGATGCCCGTCTCCTGTGAAAAAAACTCACTGGGTTTTTTGGCCGTGGCAGACAAGGTGATGCCGGGCTTTGGCGAGCAAATGCGGCAGATCAGCCTGGCGTTTGTGCCCACGGCCATTTTGTCGCGTCAAGTGGCCGTCATCCGTGGGTCATCTCTCATCATCAACCTGCCGGGACAGCCCAAATCCATTGCCGAAACCTTGCAAGGGCTTCCATCGGCACAGCCTCCCGTGCACGGCATTTTTGCTGCCGTGCCCTATTGCCTGGACCTGATTGGGGGACCGTATGTGGTCACCCATGAGGCGGTGTGCAAAGCGTTTCGACCCAAGTCGGCACAAAGGCCACAGGGGTCATAAAGGCGCCGGGGGCCCTACTTGACCAGGCGCGTCAAGCGGTCGGCATCGAAATCTTCTTGGGTTTTCGCGTCCCCGGGCACACAGGCGGGCTGTTGCCCAGTGGGAGAGGACTGCGACA
>RFVQ01000117.1 GCA_009922495.1 Chitinophagia bacterium | reverse complement strand
TTTGTTTGAGCGGATACTTCAATCGTAAACGCTGTACCTGTACAGACCGTCGCCGGACTGGGGGTCAAACTCAAAATGGTTGGACGATCGATCAATGTCAGATTGATATTGGAAGATTGCGCAGGGGTTGCACAGGCATTGCTCACTTTTACATAATAAACACTGGCATCCGCTGCACCAAAACTGGCAATTTCATAACGGCTGGCAGTAGCCCCGGGTATGGCAGTACCGTTTTTATACCATGCGTAGGCAAGCGGGGAGGCATCGGGCGAAGTGGCACTCACTTCTAAGGTGATGCTGCTGCCGGAGCAGATGGCTGTGCTACTGGTTACGGAACTGATGACCGGACAATTTTGCGCATGGGTGATTTGAACCATGAACAAAAAAGCAGGCATCCATATCAGTCGTATCAAAAGATTTTTTTTCATGTCAGCTACTGTTTCAGATGATCAGGCACCTTATTTAAAACAACTCATGTGTCGTTTTGCAAGGGTATTGTCTGATGAAGGACGGGTAAACAAAACTTGAAGTCCCACTTCAAAAGCATTGGCATTTTGAACGTAGGAGATATTGGGGGATATAGGAATATTGTAGGTAAAGGAAGCCCTGAAAAGGTTCATGTTCAGGTTCACAAAGGGTGAAATGGAATTGTTCAGCACATAGACCGTACCAATATCAAATCCAATGAACTTTGTGTAGTCCGGCAAGAATTCAAAGGCTCCGATGATGGAGGTAGCATTTTGCTTGTTTCTGACGGAATGAAGGCCCCCCAGAAAAACCTGGGTATAATCTGAGAGGAATTTGGAATAGCCCATATGGTAATTGACCGTAAATCCATCCCTGCTCGCCAGCTTCTGTTTATCCTCACTGATCTGGTTAACATTGTAAAGAGAAAATCCAGCCGTAAAAGATTCATTTTCTCCAATGAAGCTGTAATGCATCCCTGCATTGAGGTCAATGAAATTGGTATTGATAACCTGGATCGGCTCATTGTTGGGCAATTGGGGCGTATAGCCAATGATATCGAACTGATTGGGGAAAAGCAACTGGGTATAGTCTATCCTTTTGGAATTGTACCTCCCTTGAAAACCGATGGCCAGGGATTGGCTGGCATCATAATTGAGGCCTTTTGAATAGGAAAGGCCAGCCGACAAAGCTTGGTGGGAATATACACTGAGGGTATTGTGTGAGTAGGCATTCACGCCCAATGCAAAGACATCATTTTCAGGAATGAAATGGATGATGGGGCGCATTTGGAAGGATGCATTGGAAAAAGTTGAAGTAACCAATTTTGAGTAAGATTGTGAGCGATACAAGGCATTTACCTTGATATCCTCATCAAAATATCCCGCCATGGAGGGATTCAGGTTCAATTGATTTTGCGAAAACTGGGTAAATACGGGTAACTGCGCTTGCACCGGTGATGCACCCATTACCATCCATAGTAAGAGCAGGGATATCCCTGCCGGAATACAGCAAATTCTGAGGTTTTTCATATTGAAATTGGACGTCTAAGCTAACGCTTTATCTCAACATTTAAACAAAATATCCACAATTAAGTAGCAAATAGACCAAATGAATCACTCAAAAAATACCTTGACGGTCTGGTAATATTGCCTTCTTTCGTGCTGGTGGGTGCCGGAACCGCCATATTCACCCAGGCCGAAGAGAGGGGCAGCATATCCCTTGTTCACGGCAATTTCAAGGTAGCCGGCCTCATTGAAAAAGGCCAATTTCTCTCCCTCAGGCACATCCGCATAGTGCCGGGAGATCGTTTCAATATAGGTATTGCGCAACAAGACAATCTTAAAGGGCCTTCCGCGTCTCTTTTCCTCAAATTCCTCCTCGGTAATGTTCACCACCACATTCAAAAACCGGTCGATCATGAGGATCTGTCCGTCAATGTACTGATCTGTTGAGTAAGGCCGCATGAAGTTCTTCTCCACAATCCTCACCCCTGCATCCCCCAGTTTTTCCATCTTGACACCCGATAAAAGAGCCGAAAAGGCCTCCACGATTACCCGGGTGAACAAGCGGACCCCCTTTTTCTCCCCCTTGGGCAAGGGAATGGCCACAACGGATTCAGGCGGACCGTTCAGGATCATGGTGATCAGCCCATTGTCCGGCATCCCCAGGATCTGGTTCTGGTGCTTCACCAACAATAGGTGATCCAGGTCGCTGTCAAATGCGTTGACCAGCACCAGGTGAAAGGATTCAGGGGGATAGGAATGAAAAAGACTCCTGCAGACATAGGCCGCCTGCATGAAATTATAGGGAATGATCTCGTGGGTAATATCGATCAGCTGAAACCCATCGTTCAGCTTCAAAATCTCCCCCTTCACCCCTCCTACCAAGTGGTCAGCTGAACCAAAATCAGAAGTAAAAGTGAGAAGGGGCATGCTGGGTTAATATCCACAAATATACAAACAGTCGGTGAGCTCAAACTTTTGTGACATACTACTTCACCAACTTCCCCTCTTTGAAATAAAAAGCCCTTACCAACTTATCGGCAAGGCCGGGAAAGAATTTGTTCAGAAAAACGGTTTGTTTCCCCTGGAAACTCATGACCACCGTTCTTTTGCGGTCTTCAACCCCTTTTGCGATCAATGCAGCGCACTGCTCCGGCGTCATCATCTTCTGCTCATCCATGGTGGATGCACCCCGCTGATTGCCCCCCTGATCCAGGGCGGAAAAACGGATATTGGAGGCAATGAAACCCGGACTCACCCACATGACATGAACACCTTTGTCAACCACCTCTACCTTCAAAGCTTCCAGGAAACCCTGCAACGCAAACTTGCTGGCAGAATATCCCGTTCTACCGGGAAGCCCCCGATAACCGGCTATGGAAGAGACCCCCACGATCACCCCCTTTGAACGGACGATATGCGGCAAGGCATAGGTCGTGCAATACAAAGCCCCGTTGAAATTGATGTCCATCACCTTCTTCACTACTCCAATGATCTCTTTGCCTCCCTCTTCCACCAATCCCCGCATGGAAATGCCTGCATTATTGATCAGCACATCCATCCCGCCAAACATTTTCACCGCATGGTTTACCAATCGCTCACAATCTTTCTCCACGGAAACATCGGCATTTACCACACAGAGGTTTCCCTTGGGAGCATCCTGCTCCAACTCCAAAATTTTCTGAGGATTTCTGCCACAGGTAACAACATTCCATCCGAGTTGCAGGTACTTGAAAACAAGTGCGCGGCCAATTCCGTCAGTACCGCCGGTGATCAATATGGTTGAGGAAGAAGATAGAGTGTTCATAAGGCTCATAAAGATACCCCAACGAAATGAATTTTTGTTTGGTAACAATAAAATAAAGTAGCGCTATGATTAAACAATTAAATTAGCGCAAGATTTAAACCTTTGATTAAATCATTGGTCAAACTCGGATCCTTTTCCATGAAGAAGCCATTCTACTGCCAACTAATTTTGACAATTTTCCTTGTCATCTCATCTGGCATTGCCGTCCATGCCCAATCGGCTGATTTTGAAACGATCAAAAAATCAGGGCTGCCAATCATCCATATCAATGTAAACAATGACGAACAGATTGTTTCCAAATATGAATACCTCAAAGGAACCATCAGGGTCTATCCCAATACCCCTGGCAACAATACCGTATACTCTGATTCATTGGAAATCAAAGGAAGAGGAAACTCGACATTTGGATTTCCCAAAAGGCCGTTTCGCATAAAACTCAAAAAAGCAGCCGCATTGTTGGGAATGCCTGACAACAGGCACTGGGCACTGCTCGCCAATTTTGAAGACAAATCCCTGAGCAGGACCAAATTGGCCATGGATATTTCCTCCTACTTCAACATGCCCTACACCCCCAAAACAAAGGCAGTTGAATTGGTGATTGGATCCTATCATTGGGGGACCTACGAATTGATTGAAGTTCCTAAGATCGGGACCAACCGAATCAACATAGAGGGGATCAATTCAAAGGCCGGAAGCCCGAGAGGAGGAGTGCTGTATGAATTTGACAGCTATCTGGACGAAACGTATAATTTCTATACGGCAATCGGTAAAATGCCTTTTGTCATCAAAGATCCTGATGACCTGAATACAAGCGATCCCGTTGTCGCAAACAATCATTTTCAATATGCAAGGAAAATATTGCAGGATGCGGAAAATGCATTGTATGCCGATAATTTCAAAGATCAGAAAAACGGTTACCCGCGTTATTTTGACGTTGAATCCTTGGTAAACTGGTATTTGATACAGGAATTGACAAAGAACGTAGACCTGTACAAGTCTTCAGTGTACATGTACAACAATACCAATAACAACAACAAGATTACTTTCTCTCCAGCATGGGACTTTGATTTTTCCATGGGCAATCTTGAAGATGCAGGTGGCATGAGAGCCCTGGATTTTCCATGGATAACCAGACTGTTGGAGGATCCGGCATTTCTAGACCTGGTAAAAAAAAGATACCGTGAAAAAAGAAATGGATTGGAAGCCTATCTTTTTCGATCGATCAACTTGCACAATCGCTATATCTACGGTTCACAAACAGTAAATTTCAGCATCTGGAACCCTGGTCATTACAGTGGTTTTTTCAAGGAATGGTATCCAAGTTTCATTGACCGCAACAACTTCACGGAAGAAGTTTTTCATGTAAAACAATGGCTGCTGGAAAGGATCAAATGGATGGACGAAACCTATTTGGACGGAGCAACTCCCATTACAGGAAACGCTACTGCCGATCTGCGCTTGACCATAAAAGAAGATGCGTCAATTGATACCAGCATTCGCATGTTTTCCACTGTAAACACGAAGGGTGTTCTCCAATTGGCTGGTAAACCCAAAATGGGAATCATCAAAAACGGGAATGAACAAGTACCTTATTCTTTTACCTATATCCCCGATAAAAATAAATTTGGCACTGATAGCCTTTACCTGGTTCCATTGATCAATGGCTACGCTTGCGATACCAGTCTTGTCATCATTGACATAACGCCAGAAAATGATGCTCCAACGTTGCGGGATTCAACGATCAAGATCCTGGAAGATGAATCACTGACCAGCAATGTGGTTAAAATAATGTCAGCCAATACAACGGATCCTGACGACAATGAATTCTCTTTTTCAATAGAAAGATGGCCTTTGCATGGCAAGTTGTCCATTACCCAAAAAGACGATTTTGAGTACGTCCCGGATCCTGATTTTTTTGGGATAGACACCATTGTTTACCGCGCCATAGACAAAGCAGGTGCCTCTTCCAGTCCGGCATACCTTGTCATCGTTGTCCAGCCCGTTGATGATCCTCCTGTTTTTTCAAGGGTCAAAATGGATGGCGACGAGGACAAACCCATTTTAAAAACCCCTGCGTTTTTGAAGAAATACGTCTTTGACGTTGACGACACCTCTTTTACCTTCCGTCTTCTTCCCTCTTCGATAAAAGGTCAGCTGGAAATAAGCAAGGAAGGATTCATGAGCTATGTACCCAAAAAAGATTTTTATGGACAGGAAACCGCCAATATCATGGTATCAGATCCAAGTGGAGCAACCGATACCACCATTTTGCTCCTCTCCATATATCCGATCAATGATACCCCCATACTCAATACCATTCTTGTAAAGACATATGAAGACAATAGCCTGAAAATAGATTATAAAACAGATATCTATCCCTCCATCATGGATGTTGATGACAACGATTTTGATATTGCATGGGTTGGATCCCCCAAACATGGCAGTATTTCCATCTCCCCAAAATCGCATGTTGTATACACCCCTACCCGGTATTATTTTGGATCAGATACCTTGTACCTAAAAGCAACAGACACGTCCAAGGCAACATCCAACATAGCCCCCCTGATCATACAGGTAATTCCGGTGAATAATCCACCCGAATACCCTGAAGACACCATATTTGCGCAAGTAAGAAATGGCCAGACCATTCAGCTGGATCAATACATAGCGTGGAACAAGGTCTTTGATGTTGACAATGACATTGCCTCGATTAGCATAAAAACTTTGTCAAAACCAAATCTGGGAAATATCCTGGCAGACATGAACAAAAAACTCTATTATACCCCTTACAGCAATACGCTGGGTATTGATGGATTTGAAATCGCCTTGTTTGACGGAACCGATCTTTCGAAAAAAATCAACTTTGTTGTCAGGGTACTGGCAGAGAAGGGCCATGTCTCGGATGGATCCATCAAGATCTATCCCAATCCTTCTAAAGGAAACTTTACCATCGATTTCATTGAAATTGACAAATATCAATTGTTGAACGACAAAGGTTCAACCATCGTTTCCGGAAAATACCAAAGTCCGATAAGAAAACTTGCGCTCAACTTGAGTGGATTGGCCAAGGGCACCTACCTCTTGTATCTTTACAATAAAAATCAATTGGTGGGCATCAAAAGAATCGTATTGTATTAGGCCTTTTAACAGCCGGGGCTTGCGCTTTCTTTTTTTGAGGAGGTCCTAAAAAAAATGGTCGCCATGTAGGCGACCATCGTGAACCCGCTGGGACTCGAACCCAGGGCCCATACATTAAAAGTGTATTGCTCTACCAACTGAGCTACGAGTTCATCCAGTCCGTAAACCGGAGTGCAAAAATAATGGCTTTTTTATTTCAAACAAAAAGTATTTGAGAATTAGAAACTAGGAATTTCTCTTTCACTACATTTGCTCACTAAACCCAAAACATATGTCTTTTAACAGGATCAACAACATGGTGGGATGGATCGTCACCTTCATCGCTTGCACTGTCTATATCATGACAGCCGAAGCCGGTGGCAGTCTCTGGGATTGTGGAGAATTCGTGAGCTCTTGTTTCAAATTACAAATACCACACCCACCCGGCGCACCCCTCTTTGTGATCATGGGTCGCATCTTCATCATCGCCTTTGGCAATGATCCCCTGACTGCCGCCAAAGCGGTCAATGTGATGAGTGCCCTGGCCAGCGGATTCACCATCATGTTCCTGTTCTGGACCATCACCCACTTCGCAAG
>RFVQ01000116.1 GCA_009922495.1 Chitinophagia bacterium | reverse complement strand
GATGATGGTCCATACCATGAAGAAAGTAGGATTGAGGAAACCTGATTTGCCTTGCAGAATGGGATCATGTTTTACATGCTCTGTATCCAGCCAATGGTAAATATCATGTCTGTGTCCGAAAATAATGCCCACAAAAACCAACAGGGCAAGCACGGCAAATACCGGAACAACACTGGAGATCGCTTCAGGAACACGGCGGAAGGCCATCTGCCATCCACCCATCGCAAGGGTTGTAGCGCAGATGAAGAACATGCTGGCATTGACCACCAGCAGGAAGAATACACTGTTCTGCAGAAGCACCGACCAAAAACGGGTTTGTGCTACTTCATCCTTGCTCATGGCGAGGAATACGATTCCCAGCACAAGGGCCAAACCACCCACACCGAGCAGAATGTTCGTCCATTTCTTGTACCCCGCTGTAATCTCGAATTGTTGCTTGATCATCCCTGATTATTTAAACGTTGGTTATTTTTTTCCTTGCTTGGTCTTGATATATGTGATCACTTCCCAGCGCTGCTTTGGCGTCAGCTGTGAAGCATAGCTTCCCATTAGGTTCTTACCATAGGTGATGGAATAGAACATTTGTCCTTCAGGCATTGCTTCGTATTTGGCATCACCAACCAATTGGGCAGGCTTGGAGGGGTAGGGACCATCACCGTCTTTCCAAAGGGGACCATTGCCATCGAGCTTGGCACCATGGCAAATACCACAATTGATCAGGTATACCCTTTCAGCTTCCTTCAACTGATCGGCATTCAATGTGTCGATTGGATTGGGAAGAGAACGGGAAGCATAGTAATTGGTGGATTGGGAAGAGAACGGGAAGCATAGTAATTGGCAGTATCCCCTACAGCATCCTTTTCAAGATGCACGGGATATTGTTCACCACGCTTGATGGTGCCTGCAACAGGCTCCTGGTTGGTGCGACCGTCAGCAAACACGGGATTGGTTGAATAGGTTTCGTAAGCACGGCTGTATGCCATATCGGGCATGTATACCTTTCCCGGCTTTCTTTTGACATCGCTGCAACCTGCAGCCGCGATCACCAGTGCCGCCAATCCACAGAAAACAAATGTTGCTTTTTTCATCTCTTTAGTTGTTTTATGATCTCCTCTTTTCCTTCTCCGCTATGATTATGCAATGTTGGGCTCCTTGTAAAGTTCCTGCTCCTGGTCATACCTGCCAATCCACCATCCCTCTTCGGCTACCTGTGTCTGCACATCCTGTGCTCCGGCATTGGCAAGGAAAGACTTCAGTTCTTCCTCGTTGGTTTTTTCACCACACTCAATCACCATGACAAAAAGATCGTCGGTTGCACGGGGATGGAAATGATGACGCTTCACAAAGGGAGCAAGCTGGCAGATATAACAGAAAGTCAATACCATGCCTACTGCTGCACACAAAACGGTCATCTCAAAAGTGATGGGAATCCAGGCCGGCAAAGCAAAGTTGGGTTTACCACCGATGTTCACGGGCCAATCCTTGGTGAATACCCATGTCATGAAAGTAACGGCGGTTGTAGTTCCGATCATGCCGAACAGAAATCCTGCTGTATGGATGCTGGTATCCCTGAGTCCCATGGCTTTGTCCAAACCATGTACGGGGAAAGGCGTATAGATGTCGTGAAACTTATACCCTGCCTTCCTTACTTTGGAAACAGCGGGGAAAAGGACTTTCTCATCCTCAAAACATCCAACAACAAATTTTTTCAAAGCCATCTTATGTTTTTTTCAGTTGTTTGATCAATGGTGTACCACTTTGACTGCTCCCTCTTCGTGATGGTCATGCATCTCGTGCACAAACTCATCCACTTCCTTGTTCTCCAGTGTAGACATATCATTCTTGTAGCTTTCACCGGTTGTCTTCAATACATACTTGATCTCTGCAATCGCGATCACAGGGAAGTATTTAGAGAAGAGGAAGAAACAGGTGAAGAAAAGACCGAAGGTTCCGAGGTAGAAACCAACCTCCCAAATCGTGGGCCTGTAATAAATAGACCAGGAGGATGGCAGGTAATCGCGGTAGAGAGAAGATACGATGATCACAAAACGCTCGAACCACATACCGATGTTCACCACAATACTCATGATGAAAGTGAACAATACATTTCTCCTGAGTTTCCTGAACCAGAACAACTGGGGAGAGATCACGTTACAAGTCATCATCAGCCAGTAGCTCCAGCCATAAGGACCGGCGATCCTGTACTTGAAGAAAATATCCTGCTCAAATGGAACCTGTGAATACCAGGCCATGAACAATTCTGTCAGATAGGCACAACCCACGATGGAACCAGTGAGTACGATCACCTTGTTCATTGCTTCGATATGGCCGAGGGTAATATAGTCCTGCAGGTTCATCACTTTTCTCAGGATCAGCATCAGGGTTTGCACCATCGCAAAACCAGAGAAGATTGCACCCGCAACGAAATAAGGTGGGAAGATCGTAGTATGCCAACCGGGAACAACCGAAGTGGCAAAGTCGAAGGATACGATCGTGTGTACAGACAATACCAGTGGGGTAGAAAGACCGGCAAGAACAAGAGACAAACTCTCATGACGCTGCCAGTGCTTGGTGCTTCCGCTCCATCCGAAAGAAGCCACACCATACAAATGCTTGCGCAGTTTGGTTTTGGCACGATCCCTTACAGTAGCCAAATCAGGCAACAAACCGGAGTACCAGAACAAAAGCGAAACAGTGAAATAAGTAGAGATCGCAAATACGTCCCACAACAATGGTGAGTTGAAGTTGGGCCACAAGGGTCCGCGTGTATTGGGATAAGGCAGGGTGAAGAAAGCCATCCAAACCCTTCCCATGTGGAAGATCGGAAACTGACCGGCACACATTACCGCAAAAATGGTCATCGCCTCAGCTGCACGGTTCACACCGGTTCTCCATCCTTGTCTGAACAACAACAGGATCGCTGAGATCAAAGTACCTGCGTGACCGATACCCACCCACCATACGAAGTTGGTGATATCCCAACCCCAGCCGATGGTCCTGTTCACATTCCACTGACCGATACCATAGGTCACCTCACGGTAGACGGAGTAAACACCGAACATCAACAGGGCAACGGAAACATAGAAGCCGATGTACCACAAACGGGTAGGCTTGGCTTCAATGGTATTCACGATGTCCTGTGTGACCTGACCATAGGTCTTGTCACCATTCACCAATGGTTCTCTTAACTGTGATTCGTACTTAGTTACACTCATGTGTTGGTCGTTTATGCGATTACCCTTGAATCTTTACTATTAATGTGCGGCTTCTGCCTTCTTTTCTTCCTTGTGTTCTGCTCCAGCCTCTTCGTGATGTGCGGCTTCTGCCACACCCACATGCCTGTCAGTATTCCTGATCTTGGCAAGGTAGCTGACACTGGGCAACACGTGGATCTGCTCAAGTGAGTAGAACAAGCGGTTGGTCTGCTCTTCATTGCGGATCTTGCTAACGGGACTGTTCTTGTCGTTCACGTTACCGAAGACGATGGCATTGGTAGGACAAGCCTGCTGACAAGCGGTTTTGATATCCCATTTGCCATCAGCACCGGTTTCCAGTGGCCTGTTTTCTTTCTTGGCCTTGAGCTTGCCTTCCTGCAAACGCTGCACACAGAAGGAACACTTCTCAATCACACCGCGTGACCTTACGGTTACATCAGGATTCAATACCATCCTGGTGAGATCATCGTTCATCATCATCACGGAATCATCCAGCTTACCACGCTGGTTGTCAGGGAAGCTGTCAGCACCCATGTAATCAGCCCAGTTGAACCTTCTTACTTTATAAGGACAGTTGTTTGCGCAATAACGGGTACCGATACAACGGTTGTAGGTCATCTGGTTGAGACCTTCACTGCTGTGGTTGGTGGCATTAACAGGACAAACATTCTCACAAGGAGCATTGTCGCAATGCTGACAAAGCATTGGCATGAACACCACATTCAAATCATCCAGGTTGTCGTTGCCGGAATCATCACGGTAAGTGGCAAAATAACGGTCGATGCGCAACCAGTGCATCTCGTGTGCACGCAGCACTTCCGATTTGCCCACAACGGCTACGTTGTTTTCAGCAGTACAAGCCACGGTACAGGCACCGCAACCGATACAAGAGTTGAGGTCGATGCTCATGCCCCACTTCGCACCCGGATAAGGATGGTTGGGATAGAGTGTACCCTCTGCTCTGTAATCTCCGGTGGTAGGAGCGTAGTCCTCCACCAGCTTATGTCTTTCATCCTTCAGGGCCGTTGGGTTGGCCTTGAATTCTTTCAATGAAAATTCGCGTACCACTTCATCACGACCTTCATACTGGTTGTGTGTCTGGGTATAGGCGAGTTTGAATGTTTCTTTGGTTCCTTCTACACTGGCACCTGCTACACTGTACGTGAAGGATTGTCCGTTGAACCCTACCAGCGGGTATGCGTTTTGTCCCACGCCGGCTGCAGCCTTGCCTGTTTTTTCAGAACGACCATAACCAAGAGCAACCGCTACCACATCCTTGTGCATGCCGGGAATCACCAGCACAGGCAAGGTCATTTCCTGTTGTCCGACTTTCAATTTGATCACCGGCTTGGCCACCTCTACTTCATAGTTGTCATCTACGGCAATACCCAGATCCTTGGCAGTAGCAAAGGAAATGATCGCGTAGTTGTCCCATGTAGCCTTGGTGATTGGATCAGGCATCTCCTGCAACCAGGGGTTGTTGGCTTCCTTACCGGAACCGAGAGCAATCTTGGTATAAACCACCACTTCCTTTCCGGTTCCTGGCTTGGCAGCAGCAATCGCTGCAACAGCACCTGCAAGGGCTGCGCTGTTGTAGCTTCCAGCAGCTGCAGCAGCCGGTGTTTCCACCACGCCATCCTGCAAAGCCTTGTCCCATGCAGCTTGTGAACCAAACTTGGTCAGCCAGTATTGTTTGAAATATTCTCCGTAAGAGGTATTCTCACCACTCCACTTCAACAGGGAAGTTTGGAAGGCCCTTGTTTTGAAAAGAGGAGAAATGGTAGGCTGGATGAAGCTCAGGTAGCCCGACTTGGGTTCTGCATCCCCCCAGCTCTCGAGGAAATGATGATCAGCAATCTGGAATTTGCAGCGCACGGATGTCTCATCTTCTCTATCATTGAAGGAAACGGAAACAGCCACTTTGGCCAATCCGCTTTCAAATTTCTTTGCTTCAAAATAATCGTAGGCAGGATTCACACCATGGATCAACAGGGCGCCGATCTTGCCTTCGTTCATCTCATTCACCAACTGCACCATGGCAGCATCGTCACCCTGACGGGTATTGAGGGTAGCACCCCAGTTGATGGAATTGCCATATGCACCGAGCAATTGATTGATCGCATTGACCACCAATTGAACGTTCGCATCATTGCTGCCAGAAACCACTACAGATGCGGATCCGGATGCTTTCAGTGAAGCAGCCGCCTGTGCGATTCCTTTTTTCAAACGCTCATCTGCCAAAGCAGGAGCAGCAACCGCACCACCCAAGGCAGCATAGAGTGCCAGGGCAACGGCACCGGCCTCAGAAGGACGGTGAACATAACGGTCGTCTGCGTTGGAACCGGTGAGGCTGAGCATGCTCTCGAACTGGATATGCTTGCTCATCTCAGGATTCTTCTGGTCGATCTTTCTGCCGGCAGCATACTGAAGTCATAGGAAGGAATGGCACGCTTGCCAAAAGAAGCAGCGTTCGCATTCAGGATGCCTGCAGAAGATACGGCATCATATTGTACATGGCGTGAGCCGGGATATTTTGCGAGGAATTTGGCAATGACTTCCTTGGTGGTCACCGAGCTGATGCTCTCGGTAAGCAATACAACCGCTTTGCCGGATGCAGCAGCCATGGCTTCGCCCACTTGTTTGTCAAACGCATCGAAACTGCTTACTTCTTTTCCGCCTGCGAGAGGGAAACGAAGACGGGCCGTGTCATACAAACCCAATACAGCTGCCTGCACACGAGCAGAAGTACCACCGTTGGTGATAGAGGAAAGATCATTTCCCTCGATCTTGATGGGCCTGCCATCACGCACTTTGGCTACAACCGGAACTGCATCACCATCCAGCACATAGGTGGTGGCATAGTAGTTGGCTACACCGGGAATGATGGAGTCAGGCTTGTTCAGGTAGGGAATGCTCTTCTTGATGGGCATCTCACAGCTAGCAGCTACGGCAGCCGCTGCGGTGCTGAAACCAAGATACTTGAGGAAGTCACGACGCGGAGCCGATACAAGATCTTCTCCAAACTCATCCTGCACCCTTTCCTGGTAATTTTCACTGCCCTTCAGTTCACCAAAACTCTGCCAGTATTTTTTTTGCTTCATAACAGTTGTTGGGTTGTACTTTATATGAGGTGATGCTGCTTATTAATATTAGTAATGGCACTTCTGACATTCTGTTCCACCGATCTTCTCAACAGTTACACTGTCAAGCTTCTTGTTCTTCATGTCTTCATGGAACTTCTCATAAATGCTGTAGAATTTGTTGTCGGTGAACTGCACCTTGGTTTCCCTGTGACAGTTAACGCACCAGCCCATGCTGAGGTCTGTAAACTGATAAACCTCATCCATCTTCTGGATCTCACCGTGACAGGTCTGGCACTGCTGCTTGCCTGCATTCACGTGCTGGGCATGGTTGAAGTAAACATGATCAGGCAGGTTGTGGATGCGGATCCACTCGATGGGCTTGCCTTCACCATTGTATTGCTTCTTGGCAGGATCCCAGCCGGCGAATTTGTACAACTTCTGGATCTCCGCTGTGCCATCCACCTTTGATCCGTCTTCACGGTACAATTGTGGACCTTTCGCATACTCGTTGATGCCCATGTGACAGTTCATACAAACATTCACAGAAGGAATGTTCGCATGCTTGCTTTCCTGTGCACCGCCATGGCAATACAGACAGTTGATCTGGTTGATGCCGGCATGCACGGTATGAGAATAGAATATGGGTTGCTCAGGCTGATAATTTTTTGAACGGCCCAATCCCTGTGCGCCCTGGAAAGTAAGGTAACCACCCCCCAGGAAGAGAATGATCGCGAAGATGGCGATATAGGCCTTGTTGCGATAGAAAGGAATGGGTTCAGCTGATGC
>RFVQ01000115.1 GCA_009922495.1 Chitinophagia bacterium | reverse complement strand
CGGTTGGGTGGCATCCAATACCCAACGGGCTGCTGCTTCACAAAAGCGTCTCAATGAATTTCTCCATACTGAGCCGGTGATTGCATCTCCAGACAGCTCAATACCGGTTGAAAAGATCGATCAGCTTCAATTCCAGGATGTTGAATTCACCTATCCCCACACCGGTATCAAGGCGGTTGAAAAAATGAATTTAACGCTTCAAAGAGGACAAAAAATAGCGATCATTGGGAAAACAGGAAGCGGTAAATCCACTGTTGCGCAGTTGATGCTTCGGATGTACGATCCGCAAAGCGGATCCATCAAGGTTAATGAAACAGACCTAAAAGAAGTCAACCTGGAACAGTTTCGCTCCCGCATTGGATACGTACCCCAGGATGTTTTTTTATTCAGTGATACTATTCAAAACAACATCAATTTTGGTTCAGTTGACAAAATTGATCATGCCCAGCTGGCTGCAGACAAGGCCGTTATCTTAAAAGAGATTGAATCGTTGCCAGATGGCATGGAAACCTTGATTGGAGAAAGGGGAGTGACCCTTTCTGGTGGGCAAAAACAAAGGATATCCATCGCCAGGGCAATTGCCAAAGAAAGCGATCTCTTGATTTTGGATGACTGTCTGAGCGCAGTTGATGTCAATACCGAAAAAAGCATCGTTGCAAACCTGCAAGCCATTATGGCTGATAAAACTGCTGTGATCATTACGCACCGGATTTTTCCCGGATTCAATTTTGACAAAATCCTGGTCATGGAAGAAGGAAGGATCATTGAGGAAGGCACACATGAGCAGTTGATGCAAGAAAAGGGATATTATTATCGCCTGTCTGCTCTCCAACTCCCTGTAGAAAATACTGTAGACCTGGGTTAAACAGGATGAAATTGTCCTTCCAATCATCCTTGTAACTAAATTTTGACAATTCAAAAACTATCCTATCTTTATAGAAACCAACCAAAACATAACCAAAAATCATTGATTGTGGCGTACGACAACAACGAAAAAAGAATGGACAGCGTTTACAGCAAACGCATCAGGGCGGGAAAAAGAAGGACCTATTTCTTTGATGTAAGAACTACCCGTGGCAACGATTATTACCTGACCATCACCGAGAGCAGGAAGCGTTTCAATGACGATGGATACGACAGGCACAAGATCTTTCTATACAAAGAAGATTTCAATAAATTCCTCAAAGCCCTCAACGAAGCAGTAGATCATGTCAAAACTGAACTGATGCCTGATTTCGACTTTGATGCCTTCAATCATGAATATGATGAAGAGGGTGAAGGGTATGAAGGAGCTGCTCCTGCTGCTGCTCCAGTTGCTCCAGCTGTATCAGCTGCTCCTGAAGCGCCAGCAAGTCCCTCCGCTGATGAACTCTCATCAGGAGACAACGGAGCTGATGAAGCAGTTGACAAGTGGTAATCAAGGCTTTCGCATAACCTTATAGGCATTCAACAATCCATTGGTGGAGGAGTCGTGTCCACTAACAGAGTTGTCATCCCTCAATTCGGGTAAGATCCTATTGGCCAATTGTTTTCCGAGTTCAACTCCCCATTGGTCAAAACTGAAAATATTCCAGATCACACCCTGGACAAAAATTTTGTGTTCATAGGCCGCGATCAATTTGCCCAATTCAAAAGGATTTATTTTTTTCACCAGAAAGGAATTGGTGGGTTTGTTTCCTTCAAATACTTTGAAAGGCAACAATTTGTCACGATCCGCTTCGGGTAATGCATTGAGCTCTGCTGCAGCTTCTTCCTTTGTTTTGCCATTCATCAAGGCTTCTGTCTGGGCAAAGAAATTCGACAATAATTTTTCATGATGATCTCCAATCGGATTATGGCTCATGGCAGGTGCGATAAAATCACAGGGGATCAGCAAGGTTCCCTGATGGATGAGCTGATAAAACGCATGCTGTCCATTGGTGCCAGGCTCTCCCCAAATGACGGGGCCTGAAGCATAGTCAAGCTTGTTGCCGTTGCGATCGACCGACTTGCCATTGCTCTCCATGTTTCCCTGCTGGAAATAGGCAGCAAATCGATGCAAATATTGATCATACGGTAAAATAGCCTCGGATTGGGCACCCATGAAATTGACGTACCAGATACCCAATAATGCCATTTTAACCGGTATGTTTTCCTCGAACGGTTTGTTCCTGAAGTGAAGGTCCATGGCATGTGCTCCCTTGAGCAACTGCTCGAAATGATCATATCCAATGGTCAGGGCGATGGACAGTCCGATCGCACTCCAAAGACTGTACCTTCCGCCTACCCAATCCCAGAATTCAAACATGTTGGCCTTGTCGATGCCAAATTCAGTAACCGCTTTTTCGTTGGTGGACAATGCTACAAAATGTTTGGCTACGTGTTGGGGATCGATGGCTTTTTCCAGGAACCAGGCACGGGCTGTATGGGCATTGGTCATGGTTTCCTGGGTGGTAAATGTCTTGGAAGCAATTAAGAAAATGGTTTCGTCAGCTTCTATAAGTTTCAGACATTCAGCGATATGTGTTCCGTCAACGTTGGAAACGAAATGAACCGAAATGCCATCTACCCAATAAGGTTTCAGCGCCTCGGTTACCATAACAGGGCCCAAATCACTGCCACCAATGCCGATGTTGACAATATGCTTGATTCTTTTGCCGGTATACCCCTTCCAGTCACCCCCATGAACCCTTTGGCAAATGTCTTTCATTTGTGACAGGACGCGATGTACATCTGGCATCACATCCTTTCCGTCTGCCAGCACTGGGTTGCCCGAAAAATTTCTCAGGGCCGTATGCAAGACCGAACGATTTTCAGTGGCATTGATCTTCTCACCACTGAACATGGCATCGATGGCAGCCGGCAAGCCACATTCCTCCGCCAAGGCGTAAAGCGAGGAAAGGGTGCTATTGGTGATGATATTTTTTGAGTAGTCGAACAGCAATTCTCCCTCTTGTTGGGAAAACTTGCTGAACCTTTCAGGATCGGCAGCAAACAAAGTCCTGAGGTGTTGATTTTTCATTTCTGCTGCATGCACACTGAGTTGTTGCCATGCTGCTGTAGAACGGGGATCGATTGCGGGAAAAGACATTAGTCAATATTTTTTAAAACTTCTGATAACTTGTTCATCATGTTGTCATCAATATCAAGGTGGGTAACCATCCTGAATCGATTGGAAGAAATCGCAAAAAAGAGAATGCCGGATGCTTTCATTTTTTCAATGAATCCTGTCAGATCAAATCCTTCCACCGTTTCTGCTATGACAATATTGGTCTCTACTGGCAAAACTTCTTTGACAAAGGGTTTTTCAAGCAAGGCCTTTTCAATGGCTCTTGCGTTTTCATGGTCTTTTTTGAGTCGGCTTACATGGTGCTGCAATGCATAGGTTCCCGCCGCTGCAAGGCTTCCGGCTTGGCGCATTCCGCCACCCAAAACCTTTCTAAACCTCCTGGCTCTTTTGATAAAATCTTTCTTGCCCAGTAGGAGGCTTCCCACCGGAGCACCAAGTCCCTTGCTGAGGCATATGGATATGCTGTCAAAAGTTTTGCCATAATCTTCCGGCGTCTGCCCCTTGGCCACCAGCGCGTTGAAAAGACGGGCTCCATCCAAATGCAGGGACAATCCTTTTTGCCGGCACAGCAATTCAATCTCTTGAATGTCAGTCCATTCATAGCAGCTTCCACCCCCACGGTTGGCGGTATTTTCCAGTACGACCAGTCGGCTGACAGGTCGGTGAACATCATCCGGTTGAATGCCAGTATTGACCAAGGATGCCGTTATCCTGCCCCGGTCGCCCTGCAGCAGTTTGACGGAAGCCCCCGAATTAAAAGCAATGCCGCCCCCTTCGTACTGGTAGACATGGGATAGCTCATCACAGATCACCTCATCGCCGGGCTGTGTATGGCATTTGATGGCAATTTGGTTGGTCATGGTACCACTTGGGCAAAACAACGCATTTTCCATGCCGAACATGTTGGCGGCAAGGTTCTCCAGGGTATTGATGGCAGGATCCTCTCCAAAAACATCGTCTCCAACTGTTGTGGAATGCATGGCTTCCCGCATCTCATGGGTGGGACGTGTAACAGTATCCGATCTTAAGTCGATTAACATGTTGCGAAATTAGTTGAACAAAAGCTCTGAAAAGCCATTTTTTTCAACTTTTGATGCACATATTTGACTGATTTTCAAAAAAATCTGTTGTTTTTTTGTTGAACGACGATGAATTGTGGGAAATGAATTTTAATTTTGCAGACATCCCTTGATCCTAAAAAATCAGGTTGTCATTCAACCTTTTGCCCTACCCAAATGTCTTTTGTAAGCAGACCTAAAATTTAATATGAGGCAGTTAAAGATAGCAACACAGATTACGAACCGTGACTCGCAAGCGGTTGAGAAATACCTTCAGGAAATTTCCAAGATCTCGATGATTACTCCTGAAGAGGAGACCATTCTTGCCCAACGCATTAAAATGAACGATCAACGTTCCTTGGATAAATTGGTGCAGGCCAACCTCCGTTTCGTTGTATCTGTTGCCAAACAATACCAACACCAGGGTTTGTCTCTGAGTGATCTGATCAATGAGGGCAACCTCGGATTGATCAAGGCTGCCCAACGTTTTGATGAAACCAAGGGTTTCAAATTCATCTCATACGCCGTTTGGTGGATTCGTCAGTCTATTTTGCAGGCATTGGCTGAACAAGGTCGCTTGGTTCGTCTTCCACAAAACAAAATCGGTACCTACAACAAAGCCAACAAAGCCTATATGGCTTTTGAGCAAGAGCATGAACGTGAGCCTTCAACAGAAGAGTTGGCAGAAATTCTTGAGATGAGCGAAACCGAAATCAACAATATTTTCCAAAGCAATACCCGTCATACATCCCTTGATGCTCCTGTTCATGAAGCAGAAGACGTAGCCATGGGCGATTTGCTCGAAGGGGGTGATGATACGGATGATGATGTGATGAAGGACTCGCTGCGTGCCGAGATTCGCCGTGTGCTCAAGTCACTGAGTCCACGTGAAGCTGAAATCGTCAATGCCTATTTCGGTTTGGATGGTGAAAATGGTGTTACCATCGAACAGATTGGACAAAAATATGACCTCACCAAAGAGCGCATACGCCAAATCAAAGAAAGGGCGATCAAGCGTCTCCAGAAGGCAAGATACAGCAACGCTCTAAAAGCGTATTTGGGTTAATAAGTACGAGCCCCGCGAAAGCGGGGCTCTTTTTTTGAACTTTTGTCATGAACGGCTGTTTTTAGGATATGCAATCCACTCGAACTAGTTTGAATAGATTCTCCTCTATTTTTCCCATTACCTTCTTGCTTGTTTGTTCCTTTTTTGTATCCTGTGAAAAAGACATCGACATCAAGCTGGATCCCGCTGAAACGAATTTGGTGGTAGAAGCTACCATCGAGAATGACCAGCCACCACTGGTTTTGCTAACCTCCAGCATGGATTTTTTCAGCAAGATTGATTCCATCGCATTGAAAAAGGCATTTGTGAGAAAAGCCACTGTCTTGGTTTCAGATGGCACAAGAGAGGTCAAACTTGTGGAGGACTCAGTTGTCAGCAGGGAAGGAGCCAGGATCTATTTTTACACCACTGGTCTGCAGGATAAATCATTTGTTGGCAAACTCAACAGTAGCTACAAGCTTACCATTAACAATGCCGGTAAGATTTATTCGGCATCCACTACCATACCCTCTGTTACAAGAAGAATCGATTCTGTTTGGTGGGAAAAACTTCCTCTGTCAAAAGATACCAATGCCGCAAGGGTTATCCTCAGGGCTACCGACAAGCCCGGTCTGGGTGATTTTATTCGCTATTTCACCAAAGTGAACAATGGCCCATTTCTGCCAGGTCTTAACAGTGTATATGACGACAATATCATTGATGGTGCTAGCTATACCATTCCCGTTGACAAAGGAATCGACAGGAATCTACCATTTGCAGACTCTCTGTCTTTTTTCAAAAAAGGAGATACGGTAACAATTAAATTGAGCAATATCGACAAGCAAACATATGATTTCTGGCGCACCTATGAATTCAGCCTTCAAAGCATAGGTAATCCTTTCTCTAGCCCCACACGCATCCTGTCCAACATAAGCAACAATGCGCTGGGATATTTTGGCGGTTATGCCAATCAATACAGGGTTATTGTATTGAAATGATCCTTCATGTGTAGCCCAACAGAATACAACTCTGCAGAACATTGCTTATTTTTGCACATCAAAATCATTCCATGTCAGCTATCGAAAAAGTAAGTTGTTTGATTGTCGGTTCCGGCCCTGCCGGCTATACCGCTGCCATATATGCCTCCCGTGCGAACCTGAATCCGGTATTGTATCAGGGGATTCAACCGGGTGGACAGTTGACCATCACAACGGAAGTTGAGAATTATCCTGGGTATCCGGAAGGGGTGCAAGGTCCTGAAATGATGGTGGACTTTGAAAAACAAGCCAAAAGAATGGGGGCTGACATCCGATTCGGATTGGCCACCAAGGTTGATTTTTCTGGTCATCCCCACAAAGTATGGATCGATGAGGAAAAAGAGATTCATGCTGATACCGTCATCCTCGCCACGGGTGCCTCAGCCAAGTGGTTGGGGCTGGAAAGTGAGCAACGACTCAATGGATATGGCGTGAGTGCCTGTGCGGTATGTGATGGTTTCTTTTTCCGTGGGAAAGAAGTGGCCATTGTAGGTGCCGGTGATACTGCAGCCGAAGAAGCCCATTACCTGAGCAAACTTTGTACTACCGTACACATGTTCATCAGACGCGATACCATGCGCGCTTCCAAAGTGATGCAGGACAGGGTGAAGCATACACCCAACATCAAGATTTACTGGAATACTGATACAGAAGAGATCCTGGGAGAGAAGAATGTTACTGCCGTTAGGATCTCCAATAACGTAACAGGAGAAAAACAGGAAATTCCCATTTCAGGATTTTTTGTTGCCATCGGTCACCAACCCAACTCCGATATTTTCAAGCCTTTCATTGACATGGATGAGGCGGGATACATACAAACCATCCCCGGAACATCCAAAACCAATGTGGCAGGAGTTTTTGCCTGTGGTGATGTGCAAGACAAAAATTATCGCCAGGCGATCACGGCCGCCGGAAGTGGTTGCATGGCAGCCATTGATGCAGAGCGTTACT
>RFVQ01000114.1 GCA_009922495.1 Chitinophagia bacterium | reverse complement strand
ATCGACATACCCGCCATGAACAGATCAACGGATGAGGCCCGCCCGCCGGTGGCTGAGGCCAGCAGAGGTGCCCGATGGTGAAATGCGTGGAAAGCCCACAGAAGCTTCGAGCCACTTTCATGCTGGGCCCGGTGCCAGACATACAGAATGATTTCCGACAGGACGAACGTCACAACGAGTTGGATGGCGAAGGGTTTTTCCCAAAGACGTAGGTAGGCGCTGACGGGGCCCAAGAGGCCCGTTTCGGGCATTTGTCCAAGATATGAATGGGCGACGATCAGTGAGCCGGCTGAAAGGGTCGAAAAGACCACATCGGCTACAAGCCTGTATTGCTCAACAACCTCTCTGTTGAGTCCGGCAAAGAAACCATCTTGAACATTGAAATGGAGGACGATGTTGCTGCTGACTCAGCGATCATCGTGCAATCGAGATCCAACAAAGGGAAACCCATCAATGCCTTTGCTATGGTCAGCGGCAGGATGTTCAGTGTAGAAGAAACCAAACGATTTGCTGCTGGATTGAACGATCCCTCCCGCATCGCCTCTTCTTTTGCTGGTGTAGCTGCTGCAGGAGATGGCAATGGCTTGATCATCCGGGGGAATGCTCCCAATGGATTGCTATGGCGATTGGAGGGGATTGATGTTCCCAACCCCAATCATTTTGCGCGGGTAGGTACCTCAGGAGGTGCCATTTCTATCCTAAGTGCACAATTGCTCGCCAATTCGGATTTCATGACCGGTGCATTCCCCGCTGAATATGGGAATGCCATGTCAGGTGTTTTTGATATCAAACTGCGCAAGGGAAACAAGGAAAAAAGAGAGCATACTTTTTCCCTGAGTACCATCGGTATCGACTTTGCCACCGAAGGATATTTTAAAAAGGGGTATGGTGGTTCGTATTTGATCAATTATCGGTACGGATTTCTTACGTTGATGGAAAAACTGGGCTTTCGTATTTCTGAAGAAGCCACAACCTTTCAGGACCTGTCATTCAATATCCATCTCCCAACAAAAAGAATAGGTGAGTTCTCTATTTTTGGTTTTGGAGGATTGAGCAGACAGGATAATTACCTCGCCAAGGATTCACTGACATGGTTGAATGACCCAAGTTCAAGAAGGGGGAATGAAGATGTAGCCAATACAGGTGCGGTGGGAGTTTCCCATCAAATCAATATAGGCAAGCGAAGTTTTTTGAAAACAGTGTATAGCCTGAATCAATTTGCTTACAAAGAAGTAGACAAACGATTGGATAAGTTCAGTGGTCCAATTATCTTGACAAGGAACAATAAATTCAGCGAGGGGAATGGAGTTCTTTCCTCCATCCTTACCCACAAGTTCAACAAGCATTTTTTGATCAAGACGGGTATCTACACTACTGGAAAATCTTTTAATCTTCAGCAGCGTGAGATGGTTGCCAATCTGTTGCGAGACAAAATAAAAGCTAACGGCAGCACCCGCCTTACCAATTATTTTCTGCAAGCAAAATGGGATCCCAACAACCGGTTTTCATTACAGGCAGGAATGCAGGGACAAAGCTTCGCCCTCAACAAGAAATCTGTATTGGAGCCAAGGCTTGGCATGAAGTACATGATTGCAAGAGGTCAATATCTATCCTTCGGCACTGGGCTTCATTCTCAGATACAGCCTCTTGGCAATTACTTTGCCCGAATAAAAGTGGGAGTAGATACGGTAATGCCGAATAAAAATTTGGATTTTAGTCGTGCCCGCCATTTTGTGCTGGGTTATACCATCCAGTTCAACCAGCATTGGAACCTTCGTACGGAGGCCTATTACCAATGGTTGTACCAGGTTCCCGTTCATGCCAACATTTCCAGTAGTTACAGTATTATCAACCTCGAAGATGATTATGCCATAGAAATTCTCAGCAATAGCGGAAAGGGTCAGAACTATGGACTTGAATTTACATTGGACCGCTATTGGAATGACAGGTTTTATCTCTTGTCAACATTGAGCCTGTATCAATCCACCTATCTGCCATCCGAAAGGATCTGGCGCAACACGAGATACAATTCCAATTCTTCATTTACATTTTTGATCGGAAAGGAGTGGGTGCTCAAAACCAAACGCCCATCTGCTTTGGGATTGGACATACGATTGATATCAGCCGGGGGAGTGAGGGCCACCCCCATCGATTTGGCCAAATCTGTGGCACTGAAAACCAATGTTTTGATCCCAGGACGGATTTACGATGAAAAACTGAAATCCATTTTTCGGTTAGATGCTCAAATGGAATGGAAGGTTCAATACACGGCACTTACCGGAAGTTTTATCCTGGGTGTTCAGAACGCAACCAATCGTAAAAACCAGATCAGCAGAAGATATGACGCCTCTGTTGGCCGGGTCACCTATTCCTACTTACTGGGCATGATTCCAGTCTTTGGTTTCAGGTTTGATCTTTAGGTTGCCGAACAAATTTATTGGGGTGTTGTTTTAACGGGAAACGAATGCTATGGAACGCAAAGAGTTTCTCAACAAACTGACAGGAGGCATTGCTTTTACTTGTGTTGCCTGTATGATGGAAGCCTGTTCAAAGGACAGTGCTAGCGCTGGTGGTTCCAATTCCGGTGGTACTGCTCCTGTGGGTGGGGGTACAGGAGGGAATACTGTTTTGTTGACAGTGAACCTGAATACTCAGTTGCTGAATGTGGGTGATTTCATTTCTGATAATGGTGTTATTGTCGTTAGAATCGCTGCCGGCAATTCAGTTACCAGCTTCACAGCACTTACCAATGCCTGTCCCCATGCCGGTTATGCCGTGACCTATGTGAAAACAAGCAATACTTTCAATTGTGCTTTGCATGGTTCCAACTTCAACGGTGATGGTTCCCTGAAAAACGGTCCAGCCAATTCAGGGTTGACCAAAAAGACGGTGGAGATCAGCGGGACTACCCTTACTGTCAAATAAGCTTGGTTATTTTTCCTTTTTCCAGTACAAGATGCCTGTTGATGCATGAAGGAACATCCTGTTCATAGTGGCTCACATAGATCAACGTAGTATTGGAAGAGGAGCAAATAGCGTCTACTATTTTTTTGAAACGTTGGGTTTGGATTTTATCCAATCCCTGACAAGGCTCGTCCAGGATCAGGAGGGGCGGTGATTTGACAAGGGCCCTTGTCAGCATGACCGTTCTTTGTTCTCCGAGCGACAATTGATGCAGTCTTTTTTCTTGTAGATTGTCTATCCCAATAATTTGCAACCAATTTTCAACGGTCTTTCTGTCTGCTTCCGGCACATGCCTGAAAAGACCAATGGTATCGTAGAGCCCTGATGCCACTGCATTGAAAACAGTCTCGCTCTTCTCAAAAAAAAGATGAAGCTCCGGGGAAACATAGCCAATGTTTTTTTTGATATCCCAAATGCTTTCACCCGACCCTCTTTTTTTTCCAAATAAGTAGATGTCATTGGCATAGGCCTGAGGGTTGTCTGCGCTGATAAGACTCAGCAAGGTCGATTTCCCTGACCCATTGTGTCCGGTTACGCACCATCTTTCCCCCTTGGTTATTTTCCAGTTGATGTTCTCCAATATGGATAATTCATTGTACTGAATGTTCACATTTTTCATTTCCACTATTTCCGTTACTCCAGACTCCTTGATGTTGGGGAAATTGAATGCAGTGTTTTCAAGCAGCAACGGATCTTCGTGACGGTTCATGTTCTTGAATTCCTGATGCGACAACACCATTTGTGTTTGCCCTTTTTCCAGAACCGCAACATGTGTAATGATATCAGGAAGCTCATCGACTGCACTGATCAGAATGAATTGTTTGCCCAATGACCTCAATTCAGATAATGCATGATCCAGTTTTTTTCTTCCTTCTTTGTCCAATCCAATGTAGGGATTGTCTAGTATCAGGATATCCGGATCTCCTTTCATCGCTTTTGCCAATTGCAATCGTTTGTTTTCTCCATTGGATAATTGGATCATGGGTTTGTGCAAGAATTCTCTGAGCCCGAATATTTTGATCCAGGTTTGCAATTCTTCTTGTTTGGCGTCCCCCAATTCAGTCAATGCATCATGCGTGTCTTCTGCATCCGAAGAATTGAATCGCTGCTGATAGTAGAACTGGGAAACATTGCTTTTGTTTCTGAAATGATGTTGTTGTTCTACCAACAGGATCCTGGGTTCGATGCTATTTCCTGTACTGTTTTGGAATTCAATCTCGCCACGATAAAAGATCTGTTTGCTGAGGGCTTTTGCCAATGTTGTCTTGCCTGATCCGCTGTTTCCCAGGATTGCCCAGACTTCTTCCGCCTGTATTTTCAGGTGGATGCGGTCCAGCAAGTATTGGCCTCCTAAAAACACCGTTAGATCTGTGATGTTGATCTGAAACATCGGTTGAGATTGTTTACGCTGGTGAAGATACCCAACTTGACTTTTTTTATTACATTTAGAGATCTAAAAAAGCCAGTATGAGAAAAATATGCACGTTTCTTCTGTTAAACTTTGTTGTTCTTCTTTCTTTTGAGCAACTCCATGCGCAAGCAACAGCATCAGAAATGCAGCAATTGATCAATGATCAATTTTCATTTGCAGCGCAGCAATATAAAATATTGGAAAAAAATGTTCCAAACGACAAAATGCCAAAAACCTACTACGCCAATACCGGTAAAGTGGAGTCAAGTGAAACAAAGTGGTGGTGCAGCGGATTCTTTCCAGCCTCATTGTTGTACATCTATGAACATACCAACGATCAGGAAGTATTGAGCATTGCCAGGAAGAGATTGGCCTTGCAGGAACCCATGAAACATTATACCGGCAATCATGACCTGGGTTTCATGATGTTTGCTCCTTTTGGCAATTACTATCGTTTGTTCAAAGATCCCAAAGACCACAAAACGATTGATACGGCTGCTATGTCTTTGATCACCCGCTACAGGCCACAGATCAAATCCATCCAAAGCTGGAACAAGAACAAGAATTTCAACTGTCCCGTTATTATCGACAACATGATGAACCTGGAACTCCTGATGTGGGCCTCGGCCAATGGGGGAGATCCTGTGTTCAGGGAGATAGCAATCAACCATGCCAATAGCACCCTTGCGAATCATTACAGACCTGATCACAGCGCTTTTCATGTCTTGGATTATGATCTCGAAACTGGTAAGCTGATTGCAGGGAAAAATCACCAGGGATACAATGATGCTTCTGCATGGGCGCGCGGACAGGCATGGGGCTTTTATGGCTTTACCATGATGTATCGTTTTGAGAAAGATGAGAAATACCTGAACCAGGCCAAGAACATCATCAAATTTCTCTTGAACCATCCCAACATGCCAGCTGATAAAATCCCATTCTGGGATTTCAATGCTCCCAACATTCCCAATGCTTTAAGAGATGCCTCAGCAGCTTCTATTTTGGCTTCCGGTTTGCTGGAGCTTGCCCAATTCACCAAGGGCAAGGAAAGCAAGTACTATGTTGAAACAGCACGTCAGATCATCGTCAAATTGGCTTCTGATCAATACCGGGCCAAGTTGGGAGAAAACGGTGGATTTCTGTTGATGCATGGTGTCGGTCATTTACCAGCCAATTCTGAAGTGGATGTTCCTTTGAGCTATGGTGATTATTATTTCCTCGAAGCCATGCACCGCTACAAGAATTGGGTATTGAAATGATGCCAGTCGCCATTGGGGGTGAATTAAGTCCGGAGAATGTTTTGGCAGCTACCCGAAAGGGTATCTTTCCCTGGTATGATGAACCAGGACAGCCCATGTGGTATTGTCCGGAAGAGCGATGCGTTTTCTTTGTCAATGATTTCAAGCCCTCCAAATCGCTTCAGCAGGCGGCCAGGAAATTCAAATGGAAATTGACCTTTGATACTGCCTTTGCATTGGTTATGCAAAACTGTGCGGGCAATGGCAGGGAAGGAGAGACCTGGATCCTGCCTGAAATGATTGACACCTATTGCAAGATCCACGAAATGGGCTTTGCGCATTCTGTGGAAGTATGGAATGAGGATCAATTGGTAGGCGGATTGTATGGCATCTCCATGGGCAGTATTTTTTGTGGGGAAAGCATGTTCAGCATTGAACCCAATACCTCAAAATTTGCCTTGTGGCAGCTGATAGAGCACGTGAAAAAAATGGGATTTTACTGCGTCGATGCACAAGTGCCCAATCCCCATTTGATGTCATTGGGAGCAAGCATCATTACCAAAAATCATTACTTGAAAATTTTGGCGGAAGCACTCCAATCGCCCAGTTTTGTTGGCAAGAATTTTAGCGGCTTAGATACCATCACGCTTTGAGCGATCAGATCGTCTGCATCAACTGATGTATGTGGGATCTGTGTTGTTCGCTTACAGATACTACCGGCAAACGGAAGTTCTCACCCGCTATGTCCAACTTGGCCAAATAGGCTTTGAGGCCACTTGGACTTCCTTCGGCGAACATGGATTGGATGATGGGGAACATTTTCTCATGCATGGGTCTGGCTCCGGCAAAATCACCTGCCAAACATTGTCTGACCATGTTGGAAAATTCGTTGGGATAGGCGTTGGCCACAACGGATATGACTCCTATTGCTCCACATGCGATCAGCGGAAGGGTGATGCCATCGTCACCGCTGATCACTTCAAATCCTTGGGGTTTTCCGGCGATGATCTGCATGATCTGTTCTACATTGCCGGAAGCCTCTTTGGTTGCGATGATATTCTTGCATTCTCTGGCAATGCGAAGGGTTGTGGCTACACTTACATTCATTCCGGTTCTTCCAGGAACATTGTACATGATCACCGGAAGTGGGGAAGCATCATTGACAGCTTTATAGTGTTGAAAAAGACCTTCCTGGTTGGGTTTGTTATAGTAAGGACTAACGGAAAGTACCGCTTCATATCCGGCAAGATCAAATGCATTCAGGGCTTTGACTACCTCACGGGTATCGTTGCCGCCAATTCCCGCAACCAATCGAACGCGACCTTTGTTGATGGCGTTGACCTTTGAAAAAACTTCCTGTTTCTCTTCTTTGTTGAGCGTTGCGCTCTCCCCGGTAGTTCCCAATACAACCAGGTATTCCACACCACCCTTGATAAGGTGTTCAACCAGTTTTTCCATGCCAGTCATGTCAAGGTCACCTGCTGGTGTAAAGGGAGTTGCAATGGCTACGCCTGTTCCGGAAAAGAGATGCTTGCTCATGGTCAGTTCAA
>RFVQ01000113.1 GCA_009922495.1 Chitinophagia bacterium | reverse complement strand
AAAACCAGCACATATTGTCCGGGCAGAATCTGAAAATTAAACTCTCCCCTCTCATTTGAGATGATATTGATTTTGTTATCTTTTACAGAAATAGTTGTAAAAGGAAGTGTTTCCCCTTTTTCTCCAGTAACAAGACCTTTGACAAGTGTTGCCCTAGCAGAAAAGAATAGAAAAAGAAGAAATCCAGTAATGAAATACTTTTTGAACAAAATAGAAAATTGAATTCAATTTTTTCGAAGGACAATTTTCAGAAAACTACCAGTCAAAGCTGAAAATGCACAAACAATTCCTCCAATAAATGCACCCAAAAGAACCAGTAGTTCAGGAGAATTACGCTTGAGAATCAGCATTGATATTTTTTTGGCCAGAATATGGTCATTTTCAATGCTTATGGCATAACTCATCAGTCCCCATAACAAAAAAACAGCGATGAATGCAGATAAAAAAGAATATATAGCTTTTTGATCCAGTAATAATCCCGCAACAAAACCTGCAATTGCAACTGACCACCAAGGAAGGAACAGCCCTAATGAATAAGCAGATATCATTACCAACAAAATTGCTACAAAGAATTTTTTCATGATGATTTGATTAGATGTTAAGCTGCTTTAAATGACATTTTCCATTTGTATTTCTTTTCTGAAACAGCTTTTTCGTCCATAAACAAAAGTTGATAGTATTGTCCATTGGACCATTGATCCACAAAATTGTCATAGTACCTACTTCCTGGATTACCACTTTGCCCGCCTGGATAAACACCATATGCTTCAATGGGTGTATCCATGTGCACAATCATCCTCCAGCTGGGTCCATGATCATGTTTTGTTGCATTGACAATTCCTTCCCCTCCTCCCGTCATCAATCCAGTTCTGGCAAAGGGCATTAAGTTGTTTTTAAGCAAATGATAAACCGTTGTATTCTTGTATTTACCCCATTCCAACTTGCCCTCCGCGTCTATTTTCGTCAATGCGATACTGGCTGATTGAAGCGCCTTGGTAACCTGATAAACAATGTCTTCCTTTTGCGTTGTTAGTATGTCATCGATGAGAAGAAAACTACTGTCCTTTTCCAAAGCATCCAACAGAACATGCTGATCAGGCATAGGCAGTTTACGATTGTCTTTTGTCAAATCATCCTGGAAAACACGGACCTCTAATGAATCCCACCAACTGATGAAACTGACAACTCCTTTTTCCTGTGGATCATTCTTTAGGTTCCAGTTTTCAACCAAAGACAGATAGAATTTTTCTTTTTCGTTGAGCAAAGATTTGTCAACATATTTTAACAACAAGGGTACAGCTCTCTCAGCAAAAACATTGTGGTTGTTGTTTTGAAGATCCATCATGTCTTTTACGCCAAAAAGCAGAGGACGAGAGAGAAAACGATTGATGGTGATGGGTCTGTATACTTCGTATTTTCCGGGAATATAATAAGGATAGGTTGAGTCAACCGGTCTTTGATTGGCACTGCTCAAAAAACCTTCTACAGGGTTAACGGCATGTGGATTAGCTTCCATGGGGATATACCCTTTCCACATATAGCTGCTATCTTCTCCTGGCATGATCATCAACCCTTGATCCTTCCACCTCAGGGGAAAATTAGCCTGTTGCCACAATGCTACATCTCCAGAATGAGAGGCAAAAATCATGTTTTGGCCGGGTACATTGAAATGCTTGATGGCTTCAAGGTAATCGTTATAATTCCTGGCACGATTGAGTTGCAACCACATTTTGAGGATATTGGAAGAATCATGTGCCACCCATCTCAAAGAAAGTGCCCTGGATGCAGATAAGGTATTGTCAAACTTGTTGTCATAGGTAACCGGTCCAAAAACAGTGTAAGAAACGGTATCCTGAAAAGGAACTGAATCTTTTATTTTGAATATTTCAATTCTTTTTTGGGCAGTTTTCCATTCTCCATTGAACATGTATTCCTTTTGGGATGCATCTCTATACTTGATCTCATAATAATCTTTTACATCCCTGCCTGCATTGGTAAAACCAAATGCAATACTATCGTTAAATCCGATCACAACTCCCGGTAAGCCAGGAAAAGATACGCCATATGAATTGTAAGCAGGTGTATTGATTTGAACTTCAAACCAGATAGAAGGCAAAGAGAGCCCTAAATGCGGATCATTGGCAAGAATGGGTTTGCCACTTTTGGTTTTGGAACCGGATAGAACCCAATTGTTGCTGCCATTAGATGGATCCGGTTTAAATTCTTCTGATGTGGGAATGGAATCATAACGCTTTAGATAGACAGAATCTGAACCCATGGGTGGTGATGGGACTTCCCCTATCTGCACATAGGGATTAGTGCTGGGGATTACAGGATAGAGTGAATCAGGATAATTGTCATATAAGATTCTGAATTTTTCTTCCCCTAATAGATCGAATGCCTGGGTCATCTCTAGGTCATTGTCAAATCCAGCCAAATTCTGAGTCATTTGTTTGGTAAAAAGCGCAGATTTCAAATTGCTCCAGTATTCAGGTTCATAACCCAATATTTTGTACTCTATGGGCATTGATGAACGTTTCAGGTTTTTGATATAAGCATTGATGCCGGCTGTATAAGCGTCCAAGGCAGATTTTGTAACTGGATCTTTTTCCATTTCCGCCAAGGCATTTTCTGCAGCAAATACCATACCCATTCTCCGCTGATTCCTGTCAAAACGCAATGCTTTGGATCCAACTACTTCGCTCAATCTTCCAGACGCCGCATGTGTTTGAAATTCCATTTGCCATAGTCTATACTTCGCATGGATATAGCCCTGAACAAAATAGGCGTCATTTTCATCTTCTGCAAAAATGTGTGGCACAAGCCTGTCATCCAAATATACCTCTACCCCATTTTTCAATCCTTTGATTTTTAGATCCTGATCAAAAGATTGATAAACGGGTTCAGCATTTTGCCAGGCTCCTTCCTGGGGACTTAAAAAAGACCCCAATGGTAAGGGAAGAAAGGATCTTGAATCCAATGTATAGATCAAGATACTATTGATCAAAACTGAAAATGCAAGTAAAAAATATTTCATGACAAGAAGATATATTTAAAGTTAGCATTATTTGAAAACAGATCAACTAAAATGGAGCAACTCGTTTTGAAGGTCCATTTGTGGGAACCGCTCAGACAACTCAATTATTTTTTTCCTGTATTTGGTTCTGAATGTTTGGTATTCGGATGAGTCTGGATGTAACACTTTGTGTTGATACGCGTTCTTTATATCCTCCAATTCCTTCAAAACTTCCTTTGCACTGCCCTCAAATGCTGTCTGTACGAACTTGGTCCATACATACTTTGTTGCCAAATAATTGGGATGAACCATGTCTTCAGCATAAAACCGGTAGTCCCTGAGATCATCTATGATCAATTCATAAGACGGAAAGTACAGAACGTCCTCCTGTTGGGTACAAATTTGATCGACGGCATTTATCAAAACTGCCTTGCTTCTGTTATTTTCTATGAAACCATCCCTGAGGTGCCTAACCGGACTTATTGTTAAGATCACTTTTAGGCTTGGATTAACATGACGGAGTTTTTGATAAACTTGTTCAAAAGCCAATATGATGTTCTCAGGCGTTAATAATTTCTTTGTAAATTCTGTAACAGGGACCTTGTGACAGTTCGAAACGGGTATCTCATTCTTATGATAATACACAAAGGCTGAACCCAGTGTTAATATAAGCCAATTGGCTTTTTTGATGAAAGAAGCGCCTTGTTGAATGGCATCATTCATGGAAGACAGCGCAGTACTTTTATCGGCTGAAGAAAGAGAGGAATGGAAATTCCAATTCCGCCATATACCCTGAACTTCAAAAATATCATCAGGTCCAATGGTGGATTCATCCAGGTACTGGTGCAGGGAAGTAAAAATGCTGATCGGATTGAATAATATACCATGAGGATTCTGTAAACAGGGAAATTTATAGGATTCCAAACGCTGATGAATGTGCTCGGTAAAGCAAGAACCCATCAACATCATCTGGTGCCCTATTTGAATTTTTTTGTCAAATGGCTTTGGCTCGAACTCAAGTCTGAATGGGCTTGACATGAAACTTTTTTACATTCTTTGTTTACTGGCTTCAAAAAGGATGATACCACAGGCCACACCTACATTAAAAGAATCAAAATCGCCAGCCATTGGGATGGTGAATTTGATATCTGCTGCTTTGGAAATATAAGGCTGTATACCCTTGTCTTCACTTCCCATGACCAAACAGATGGGTTGTTTCATATCAGCATCAAAGATCTTGGTTGATGATTTCATCTCTGCGGTGAGTACTTGAATACCATTCAGGTGCAATGTATCAATAGCTTTCAGTAAGCTTGGTACTCTTGCAACCATGATTTTTTGAAGAGCCCCTGCTGAGGATTTGAGGGCTTCTTCATTAAAAGCTCCAATCCCTTTGTCTGGAATGATCATCAATTGGGCTCCACAACACAAAGCAGTCCTGGCAATTGCTCCAATATTTCTGACATCGGTGATGCCATCCAACATGACGAACAAAGGGATCATTGCCTGTTGAACAACATGATCAATTGCATCCTGAAGATCAATGTATTGGATAATACTATTCAGACCAATGACACCTTGGTGATTGGCTTTTGTCAGTGAATGAAGTTTTTCCAGCGGTACACTATTGATAGGAATCTGAAGCTTTTGTGCCAAAATCCTGATCTCTTCTATGATTTCACCCGATGCATTTCGCTGAATGAAAACCCTTTCCAACTGATTCCCTTCGCGAAGAGCTTCCAAAACCGGTTGTCGACCAATGATATGGGTAGCATTTTTTTTCATTAAATTTTTCCCTCCATTTGCATGAGACGTAATTTCAAAATAGCTGCCACTGATATAGCATCTGTGATTTTATTTTCCATAACCATTTTATAGGCTTGATCAAATGGCACTTTAATGTGTTCCAGTTTTCTGCGGTAAGTCCCGTTTCCTCTAACAGCTCTCTCCTTGCAGCAAACAAGGGATCCTCTTCCAATGGACCACCCCCCTCAGGAATCTCAATGCTGTATTGTTGTAGTACAAACCTAAACTGCCCAATCAAATGAAGCGTATTGTCCTCTTCAAGCGGCAGAATCCCTATGGCAATGTTCTTGAAATGAACCTTGCCATAGATGCCTGGATTGCCTGATGGATTGATCACATCATGATGAACCAAACTAATCCAAGGGTTATCATAGATAAGTTTTTCTGAGAGGATATGCCATTCATGTTTATTGTGCTCCATGTGTAAAGAATGAACCCTCCAAAAGGAGGGTTCAGTTGATTATTTAATACCAAAAGCAGACTTGACTTTGGGAACATAGTCTAGCTTTTCCCAAGTAAAGAGTTCCACTTCCATGGTTTTTTTCTTTCCTCCTGGCATTTCAAATGTTTTCTTTTTGATTTCATTTTTTCTGCCCATGTGACCATATGCAGCTGTTTCCTGATAAATGGGATTCCTCAGTTTGAGCCTGGTTTCTATCGCATAGGGTCTCATGTCGAATAGGGATTCAATCTTTTTCGCAATTTGACCATCGTTGAGTGCAACCTTGGCAGTACCGTAGGTATCTACAAAAATACCCATGGGCTTGGCTACACCAATGGCATAAGACACCTGCACCAAAATCTCATCTGCCACACCAGCTGCAACAAGATTTTTAGCAACATGTCTTGCTGCATAGGCAGCACTTCTGTCAACTTTTGAGGGATCTTTTCCGCTGAAGGCACCACCACCGTGTGCGCCTTTTCCACCATAGGTGTCTACAATGATTTTTCTTCCAGTAAGACCGGTATCTCCATGTGGACCTCCGATAACGAATTTACCGGTTGGGTTGATATGAAAAGTAATGCCATCAACAAAAAGCTTTTGAACGTTTTTATTGCACTTGGCTTTTACCCTTGGAATTACAATATTGATCACATCCGACTTGATTTTGTCAAGCATTTTTTTGTCGCTTTTGTCAAAATCATCATGCTGTGTTGAAACCACGATGGTGTCAATTCTGAGTGGTTTGTCATTGTCATCGTATTCAATGGTAACTTGACTTTTGGCATCGGGCCTTAGGTACGGCATTTTTGAGTTCTTCTCTCTTCTAATGGTAGAGAGTTCAATAAGGATCTTGTGTGCCAAATCCAATGCCAGTGGCATGAGGTTTTCAGTTTCATTGGTAGCATATCCAAACATCATACCCTGATCACCGGCGCCCTGATCTTCCTTCTTCTTGCGTTCAACTCCACGATTGATATCATCAGACTGCTCATGAATGGCTGATAAGATACCGCATGAGTTGGCTTCGAACATGTACTCACTCTTGGTATAACCAATCTTCGCTATTACGTCTCTTGCGATTTTTTGAACATCGAGGGTGGCTGAAGATTTTACTTCACCGGCCAATACAACCTGACCTGTAGTAACCAAGGTTTCACAGGCAACTTTTGCCATTGGATCGAATGCAAGAAAATTATCAATCAAAGCGTCAGATATTTGATCGGCCACTTTATCTGGATGGCCTTCTGAAACACTTTCAGAAGTAAATAAATACGGCATAGTGAATGGGTTTTTACAAATATAGAGTGAAAATCAAAGCTTAGAGTACACTACCCTGAATTTCATTTTTCTGGAAGAATGATTCCCCCCTCCCAGTACTACATTCCCCCTACACAGGTTGTTAAGGGCAAATGTGATATATAGATCCTCATATCGAATACTATAAGGAGCAAAAAGCCTTATCTGAAAGTTGGGATTATTTCTGGTAACAATTCCTTGTAAATAACGGGTAATATTCATGTCATAATAGGACACAAGATTATTGGCTCCGTCATTTTTGTACTTACGAAGACCCCCAAATAGATAAGATTCAAACCTACCATTGAGAAAGGCATCAGACAGGAATGGGTAAAATTTGGAATTAGATGAATCCTGCATTTCTGCATAAAGGTATTCAGGAGTATTAAATATGTTGGGTTTTCTGCCAGGGGTAACCACTTCCTCCATTGACAGCTGTGCTAAATGGATCATTACGTTTCCCTTTTTTTGCTTGAATTCATCAAGTCCTGGTATTTTCAACATGGAATAGGTGCCTGGAGCAGCCTGCAAATACAATAAACTGTCTCCTCGGGGCTTTGTTCCTATGTGTTGAGATGCTTCGCTTCCATTATAGCTTCTAACAATCTGATTCATAGAACCACCAAAAACTCCATTGTAAAAAACAAAGTTTTTGTAGGT
>RFVQ01000112.1 GCA_009922495.1 Chitinophagia bacterium | reverse complement strand
CGGCTGCTGTCAAGTCTTCGGCCAAGCTAAGCAGTCCACCATTCACGCGTACAGCAGCAGTCTTACCAACTTTTGACAATTGCGCATAACGCGCTGGCAGACCTTGGCGTGCCATCGGCTTGCGGGTGGCGTGCGTTCCGTCCTCTAGGTCGAGAATAACCACATCACTGTTTTTATTGCAGGCGCTGTCAAAGAGTCGATCATCTGCTGCAGGTACAAACAAAAAAGAACGCAAAAAAGGTGTCATGGTCAAAATTATTTTTTAGAGAGCCATCGCGCGTTGTCTTGGCCCAGTGAGGGCGCAGGTCTGCGAATGGGTGGACGCACACCATCGATCTTGAAAGTTCCCTTGGCGATGCGGTTTCCATATCGACCCACCACACAACCAAAATAAGAACCGCCTGCAGCAAGGCCTGCATGATCGTCATACCCCAAGGTTACATTTTCCACTTTACCCTTTTTATCCGGAACATTGATGGAAACGATGGTGGCACCATAATTGGTTAATTCCACGATCATGCCGTTTTTGTTGCGCAAGGTATAAAGGGCCACCTCCTTTCCATTGCTGTCTTTTGCCGCAAAAGCTGCTGCTCTTTTTGGATCGATTGGGGAATGTTCCATTTTTTCAGGTGTGATGACGCAAGAGGCAAGCCCCGCCCCTAACGACAAGACCATGGCAAGCAATCTCTTCATGAAATAAATTAAAGCTCACAGGCACCATCGCCTGTAGTTGCAATATAATGTTTTGGCTCAACACCAAAAGCTTTCTTGTAGGAAGCGCTGGTCTTTTCTATGACCTGTTCCATGAGTTCATTTTTAACCAGGTTGATGGTACAGCCTCCAAATCCACCCCCCATCATCCGGGAACCCAATACGCCCTCTTGTTGGGAGGCTACTTTCACCAGGTGATCCAACTCAGGACAACTGACTTCATACTCATCCCGAAGCCCTGCATGCGAGCCCGCCATCTGTGCACCCGCTGCTTTCCAGTTGCCCTGCTGCATGGCAGCTGCAAATGCCATCACTCTTTCGTTTTCATCAAGGACAAATGATGCTCTTTGAAAACAAATCGGATCGAGATGTGGCCTGGCCTCCATGAGCATGGAGCGGGATACATCGCGCAGCGTTGTGGCATTTGCTCCCTGAGCCTGCCAATAGCGGACAACCGTTTCGCATTCTTCCCTGCGCTGGTTGTAGGCAGATGATGCGAGTTCGTGTTTCAGGCAGGTATCGAAAAGCAGGATGCTGATGCCATCCATCTGCAAAGGAACATATTGAAATTCCAGACTGCGACAATCCAATTGAATGGCATGGTCTTTTTTCGCGTGGATGCTGGCGAACATGTCCATGATGCCACACTTCAATCCCACATAATCATTCTCTGCTTCCTGGGCAATCTTTGCCAACTCGAGTTGGGAGAATCCTGTTCCATAGATCGTATTGAAGGCATAAGCCACTACAGATTCCAAAGCAGCCGAAGAACTAAGACCCGCTCCAATGGGAATATCCGAACGGATCAACATGTTGACATGCGGTATCTTGAACCCTCTTTTTTCAAAAGCATGGCGGACCCCCATCAGGTAGTTGATCCAGTGGTTGGAAGAGAGGTTGGGAGGGCAATTGTTCAGGCTGATCTTTTCGTTGAGGTCGTAGGCAATGAGGGTGCAATCGCCTGAAGCTTCGCCGATGGCGAGGTAACAGGCTTTGTCGATTCCCGCTGGTAGGACATATCCTCCATTGTAATCAGTATGTTCTCCAATCAGGTTGATCCTGCCGGGTGACTGAAAGATCCTGGCTTCTCCTCCGATCTCTCTTTGGTAAAACTCCTGCAACCAGTTTTTGTACATGTACGCGATTTGTTCAAAACTACTTAATAAACAGATAATCAATGAACTAAGTTGTACCCATTGTGAACCAAATCTAGGGTCTGTTGTTACGAAATCGGGAAAAAAGACCCACAATCTTTCCCGAAACTGCCAATAGACTTTTTATCTAGGGTTAAAATGTGGAATTTTGCGGTTCCAAAATGAAACAGACATGCAAGAGGAAAATGATGACATTTTAGAACAGATCACCTCGTCGGAATACAAATACGGATTTGTGACCGATATCGAGGCTGATGAGGCCCCCAAGGGTTTGAGTGAAGACATTGTGCGTTTCATTTCAGCCAAAAAGAATGAACCAGAATGGATGCTGGAATACCGCCTCAAGGCCTACCGCCAATGGCTGACCATGGAGGAACCTACCTGGCCGAATGTGCAATATCCTGCCATCAATTTTCAGGATGTCATTTACTATTCCGCCCCCAAGCAAAAAGTAGCCCCCAATAGTCTGGATGAAATCGATCCTGAATTGCGCAAGACTTTCGAAAAGCTCGGCATTTCACTGGATGAGCAAAAGCGCATTTCAGGAGTAGCCGTAGATGCGGTGATCGACAGTGTTTCTGTGGCCACTACTTTCAAGGAAGAACTTTCCAAGGTGGGTGTGATCTTTTGCTCTATGAGTGAAGCCATTCAGGAACATCCGGAACTGATCAAGAAATATTTGGGATCAGTGGTACCCGCTACCGACAACTTCTTCAGCGCGCTGAATGCTGCGGTATTCAGCGACGGCTCTTTCTGTTATATTCCCAAGGGTGTTCGTTGCCCAATGGAACTCTCTACCTATTTCCGCATCAACGCCGCCAATACCGGTCAGTTTGAAAGGACCCTGATTGTTGCCGAAGAAGGCAGCTACGTGAGCTACCTCGAAGGTTGTACGGCCCCCATGCGCGATGAGAATCAATTGCATGCAGCCGTGGTGGAGATTGTGGCCATGGAAAAAGCGGAAGTGAAATATTCTACTGTTCAGAACTGGTACCCTGGCGACAAAGAAGGCAAGGGCGGTATCTACAATTTCGTAACCAAGCGCGGCATCTGTGCAGGTGATCATTCCAAGATTTCCTGGACACAGGTGGAAACCGGTTCCAGCGTTACCTGGAAATATCCCAGTGTGATCCTGAAAGGAGATCATTCCATCGGTGAATTCTATTCTGTTGCTGTGACCAATAATTTCCAACAGGCTGATACCGGAACCAAAATGGTCCACATAGGGAAGAACACCCGCAGCAGGATCGTTTCCAAGGGCATCTCTGCCGGCAAGAGCCAGAACTCCTACCGCGGACTGGTAAGTGTTGCGAAAAATGCGAGCAATTCCAGAAACTTCTCACAATGTGATTCATTGTTGTTGGGTGACAAATGCGGTGCGCATACCTTCCCTTACATCGAAGTAAAAAACAATACGGCCATCGTTGAACACGAAGCAACAACATCCAAGATCGGGGAAGACCAGATCTTCTATTGCAACCAACGTGGCATCGATACAGAAACGGCCGTTGCCCTCATCATCAATGGCTTTGCCAAGGAAGTGATGAACCAACTGCCCATGGAATTTGCGGTCGAAGCCCAAAAACTCCTGGCCATCAGTCTCGAGGGAAGTGTCGGTTAACCAACAATTTAAAAAGACAAAACAAGCATATGCTAAAGATCGAAAACCTGCAGGCAAGAATTGAAGAAAAGGAAATCCTCAAAGGCATCAACCTGGAGATCAAGCCAGGTGAGATACATGCCATCATGGGCCCCAATGGATCCGGGAAAAGCACCCTGGCATCCGTATTGGCGGGTCGTGAAGATTATGAAGTGACTGGAGGATCTGTTGATTTCCTCGGAAAGGACCTGCTGGAAATGTCTCCCGAAGACCGCGCCAAAGAAGGCCTCTTCCTCGCCTTCCAATATCCTGTGGAGATTCCGGGTGTGAGCACCACCAACTTCATCAAGACGGCAGTCAACGAAAAAAGAAAATACCTGGGACAGGAACCATTGGATGCTGCGCAGTTCCTGAAGACCATGAAAGAGAAAATGAAACTGGTGGAGATCGATCAGTCGCTGCTTTCCCGTTCCCTCAACGAAGGATTCTCCGGTGGTGAAAAGAAACGCAACGAGATTTTTCAGATGGCCATGCTGGAACCCAAACTGGCTATACTGGATGAAACCGATTCAGGACTCGATATTGATGCCCTCCGCATCGTGGCCAATGGTGTGAACCAGTTGCGCTCCAAAGACAATGCCTTCCTGGTGGTAACCCACTACCAGCGTCTGCTGGATTATATCGTGCCTGATTTTGTGCATGTCTTGTACAAAGGAAGGATTGTGCGTTCCGGCACCAAGGAGCTGGCATTGGAACTCGAAGAGAAAGGATACGATTTCATCAAAGCTGAACTGGAAAAGGAAACTGTGTAAAATGGAAGTGATCAACAACCTTACAAAAGCTTTTGCATCGCAGGAGAATCCCTCCTCTCCGCTCCATGAATTTCAGTCGGACAACTGGAAAACATTTGCGGGACTGGGATTGCCAGCGATCAAACACGAAGAGTGGAAATATACCCGGATCAGAAATGCCTATGCGGACAATCTGGTTATTGCAACAGATGCACAGCTAAGTGCAGCAACACTGTCTGCCCATCAATTGCCGGGCACAGACCATGCAAACCGAATCGTTTTTCTGAATGGTAGATACCAGGCAGGTTTGTCATCCTTTCAGGACGACAGTGCTTCGCTGGTTGTCAAACCACTGGAAACTGCTGCTGGTGATGAAGATGCTGAATTTGTGAACCTTCATCTCGGTCATAGCCAGAAATACCATCCCGATGGCATCAATGCCCTCAATGCAGCCTTTGCTGCAGGAGGTGTTTATATCAGGGTGAACAAGGGCAAGTCCTTGAATCAGCCTGTTGTGATCTATCATTTCACGGACAGCTCCAATGGCTATGCTTTCAGTCAGCCCAGGATCTTGGTAAATGCTGCAGAGGCTTCCGCAGCAAGCATCATGGAAACCTATGTGAACATTGGCGGAGGAGAAAGCCTGACCAATGAAGTGATCGAGATCTGTGCGGCACAAGATGCAGTGCTACACTATGTCAAGATTCAAAACGAAGGAGCCAAGAGCAGCCATAGCGGCACTACGCATATCCGTCAACTGGGCAAGTGCCTGACCCATGCCGTTACACTGACCCTCAGTGGAAAGCTGGTGAGGAACAACCTCAACATGGTCATGGAGGCCGAACATGGTGAGAGCCATATGTATGGACTTTATCTCCTGAATGGGGATACCCTTGCCGACAACCATACCATCGTGGACAATGCCATGCCGCATTGCTTCAGCAATGAGTTGTACAAAGGCATTCTCGATGAGCAATCAACAGGTGTTTTCAATGGGAAGATCTTTGTGAGAAAGGATGCGCAGAAAACAAATGCCTATCAATCCAACAAAAATATCCTCCTGGGAGATCATGCTTCTGCCAACACCAAACCACAGTTGGAGATCTTTGCGGATGATGTAAAATGCTCCCATGGATGTACCATCGGCAAGTTGGATGAGGATGCGCTTTTCTACCTGAAAGCGCGCGGCATTTCTGAGCAAAAAGCCAAAGCGCTGCTCTTGCATGCCTTTGCAATAGACATACTTGACCAGATCCAACACGAAGCCATCAGAGAATATGCAGACAAGCTTATTTCAGAAAGGCTATCATTCGATTTCTAAATGAGCAATGCAGCTGTATACGATATAGAACAAATCCGAAGGATGTTTCCGATCCTTTCCAGGAAAGTGAAAGGGAAGGATTTGGTTTATTTTGACAATGCAGCCACCGCACAAAAACCCCAACAGGTCATTGATGCATTGACATCCTATTATACCGGATACAACGCCAACATTCACCGCGGTCTGCATACATTGGCAGATGAAGCCACTGCCGCTTTTGAAGCCACCCGACAGGCAGTATGTGCATTTATAGGTGCAGCATATCCTGAAGAAATCATCTTCACAAAGGGCACTACCGAAAGCATCAACCTGGTGGCACAATCCTGGGGATCTGCTTTTTTGAAAGAGGGCGATGAGATCATCATTAGTTCTCTTGAGCATCATGCCAACATAGTTCCCTGGCAGATGATTGCTGAAACAAAAGGCGCCAAACTGAGGGTGATACCCATTGACGACAATGGTGTGTTGGATATGCAGGCATATAAAAATATGCTCAACAGCAAAACCAAAATGGTGGCGGTGGTGCATGTATCCAATGCCCTTGGGGTGATCAATCCCGTAGAAGAGATCATCCACCTCGCGCATGCACAAGGTGCGCATGTGTTGATAGACGGCGCTCAATCGAGTGTTCACCTTGACATCGATGTGCAGTCACTCGACTGCGAGTTTTTCGTCTTTTCAGGACACAAGGTTTATGGCCCCACTGGCACAGGCATCCTCTATGGGAAAAAATCTTTGCTCGAAGCCATGCCTCCTTATCAGGGCGGCGGGGAGATGATCAAGGAAGTGACCTTTGAAAAAACGACTTACAATGAGCTGCCTTTCAAATTTGAGGCCGGCACTCCCAATATCGCTGATTTCATTGCATTGAAATCGGCCATCGATTTCATCAAGGATACAGGCAAGGATAGCATAAGAGCCCATGAGAACATGCTGCTGGGATATGCAACAGAAAAGCTAAGAGCTTTTAAGGATGTTCGCATCATAGGCGATGTTTTTGAAAAAGTGAGCGTGATATCTTTTGTGGTGGAAGGCGTGCATCCGCAGGACCTGGCCATCTTGCTAGACAACCAGGGCATTGCAGTCCGCACCGGCCACCATTGCGCACAACCCCTGATGCAGCGGCTTTGTATCGTGGGTACCACGAGGATTTCTTTTGCTGCTTACAATACCATACAAGAGATTGATGCTTTCATGGAGGCCTTGAAAAAATCACTCAACATGCTCCGGTAATGAAAGCTGTAAAACCCATATTGGAAATAGAACAGGAATTGATGGATGACTTTTCCATGTTTGAAACATGGGAGGAGAAATATGAATACCTGATTGACCTGGGCAAGAAACTTTCTCCTCTTGATCCAAGCTTCAAAACCGATGATTACAAGATCAAAGGTTGTCAGTCCAGCGTTTGGATCCATTCCAGTTACAAGGATGGATTGGTTTATTTTGAGGGTGACAGCGATGCCGTGATCGTAAAAGGATTGGTATCCTTGATGATCATGGTATTGAACGGACAAGCTCCGAAAGACATTGTGGATGCTCCTTTGGCATTCATTGATTCGATCGGACTGAGCTCACACCTTGCACAGACTCGTTCCAACGGATTGAGGGCGATGATCAAACAGATGAAACTCGAGGCGGGGATATA
>RFVQ01000111.1 GCA_009922495.1 Chitinophagia bacterium | reverse complement strand
ACCAGCGCAAATGCTTTTCTCCCCCAGGATATTTTTTGTCCTGCGCTGTCATGCGGAAAACGCAGCCACCCCATCAGGTAGCTGAACAATCCCAGGAAGATGAGTATCCAGGCACCGAAGAATATTTCTCTTTTGATGATCGACCAATGCGCCACCAGGTCTGCATTGGAAAGGAATTTTAAGGCCAGTGCCAGTTCGATAAAGCCCAGTACAACTTTCACGGTATTGAGCCATGAACCGCTTTTGGGCAGCGAATTCAGCCATTGTGGGAAAAGGGCAAACAAACCAAAGGGTAATCCCAGTGCCACACCAAAACCGGCCAGTCCTGCAGTCAGCGGCCAGGCTCCTTCTGTTGCGGTACCCACGAGCAAGGTGCCTAAAATAGGGCCGGTACAAGAGAAGGAAACAATGGCCAGTGTTAGGGCCATGAAAAACACACCGGCAATGCCTGAACCCTGTTTGGCATTGGCTGAGTTGGCGAGATTTCCCGGCAGGCTGATCTCATAGTATCCGAAAAAAGAGATGGCGAAAAAGATGAAAATAGCAAAGAAGGCTGTGTTGAGGTAGACGTTGGTAGATGTAGATCGTGGGACTCACATTGCCGATCAGGTGAAAGGGAATGCTAAAGGAAACATAAATCAGGAAGATGAAGAGTCCGTATAGAATGGCGAGTTGTTTGCCTCTTTTTTTGTTATCACTGTGTTTGGTGAAGTAAGAGACCGTTAGGGGTACCATGGGAAAAACACATGGAGTGAGCAGTGCGAAAAGCCCTCCCAGAAACCCCAGCAAAAAAATCTTGATGGGGCCATTCCCTGACTCTTTTGAGGATCCGATCCCGCAATCCTGGAGCGGTTTGTTGGGGTCCAACCCGGGTATCTGGTCAATATTAAATCAAGTCCGCATTAGAATTGATAATCTACGGAAAGCTGCGGAAATGAGTAAATTGGCTGAACCTTGTTGGTTAGTACAGAAAATGATTTTCCATCAAATAGCTGGCTCTTGATCACTACAGGCTTTGTGGCTGCACCCAATGAAAGGGGTTCGATCGTTTGAATGCTTTTGTCTGGCAATAGCAGCTGCATGGCAGGCAATCCATCAAAATCAGTTCCAGGGGCAAAGATTTCCCATGCTTCTTTGTTATGGGTACTGAGGAGAAGGCGGTATTCCTTTTCTCCGGTTTTTTTGGAGGAAATTTCCCACGCTATTTTCGGAGATTGCTCTTGTGCACTTGCAGCTACCTGCCAAAAAAATGCAGGAATAAAGAGCAATAGAATATGTTTGATCATGTGAAGATATTAACCGCCAATGGGAATCTTGAAACTCACTTCTGATGGAGGCAGGCAAAGTTCGTCGTTGCAGACCATGAACTCTATCTTACCGTTGAGGCTTGTTTTGGCTTTGGATTTGGCATTCACGATCTGTACAAAGGTGACTGTCTTTTCATAGAAATTCACTTTGCCATCCCATGCCTCTTCCAGTTTGGTGATTTTCTTACCCTGTTCAGCGGGCTTGCCATCCAATGTTAGCAAGGGGTTGGGGGAGAAGCTGATGGTGGTTGGGATGGGACCTTCTACGCCTGCCTGTTGGGCATACAGGTGATAGTTCCCCTGGATGACAGCAGTCATGCGGACTTCATATTTTTTATCTGCCAATTTTTGAGCCGCATAGGTCCAGGTTACCTGCTTTGCTGAGCCAGACTGGGCCGATGTTGCCAAGGAGAAGAAAGAAACAGACAGGATACAGAGAAGAATATTTTTCATGATCATGATTTATGCCATCACAGTTTCTTTTACAGACTGAAGGAAGAGGGTGTTGAAAACAGTTCTTCCATCGGTATTGCCAAGGGCTGTCGCACAGGCTCTTTCCGGGTGGGGCATCATCCCAAAAACATTTCTATTGGCATTGCAGATGCCTGCGATGTTGTGCAGGGTACCATTGGGGTTTGATGCAGCATTGATATTCCCCTCCTGGTCGCAGTATTGGTAGATCACCTGATCATTGTTGATGATAGAGGCCAAGGTATTTTCGTCTGCGTGGAAACGACCCTCACCATGGGCGATGGGAATCTTCAGGGCTTTGTTTTCCTTGCCGATGATGTGTACGTTTTTGCAAATGAATTGCTGATTGGCATTCTTTAACAGTACACCAGGAAGCAAACCAGATTCACAGAGGATCTGAAATCCGTTGCAAACGCCAAACACTTTGCCTCCCTTTTCTGCGAAGGCTATGGTTTGTTGCATCATGGGACTGAATCGGGCGATTGCGCCACAACGCAGGTAATCCCCATAAGAGAATCCTCCTGGCAATACGATACAATCTTCAGTATTGAAGGCGGAAAGGTCATTGTCTTTGTGCCAAAGCTCCAATACTTCCTGACCCAGATCATCCCTGAGTGCACTGATCATGTCTCTGTCGCAATTGGATCCCGGAAATACTACCACGCCAAATTTCATGGGCCTGAATTTGGGGCAAAGTTAACATCTTTCAGGGAATGTCTTTCTGCGATCGGGTTTTTTAACGAAGCAGTGCAAGTGCCAGTAATCCCAGGATCAGCAGGTTGGGTACATAATCTCTTTTGAAGCTGTTGAAAAAGGGAATGAAAAGCAGGGTAGAGGGGATGTGCAACAAAGAAAAGTGAACAAATGGCTGTTTCAAATGAAGGATCATCACCAGGATTGCCAACAGAAACATGACCAGGATGATCAAATAAGATTTTCGTACTTGTATGACCATTTTTCCCAGTTGTCCACCTGAAACGGCAAGGCTCATCAAGGGTAAAATGATCATGCAAGTCCATACTAGCCCTTCCTGAAGGGTGAAAGCCGGAACAGAGAATTCCCATTGCAAAGTTGGAAGAAAAGCGCGACCCGCCAGCTGATCAGTCAGGTACAATCCCGCTATCAAAAAGTAAAATGGCATGATAAATCCTGCACTGGAGAGCAGCCATTCCCTGGCCGACAGGGGTCTCATGATCAGGGTGGCAATAATTAGCCATATGTAGAGAATAAGATAGGTTGTATGGAACGAAGCCATAAAGCCGCAGAGAAAACCAGACAGGAAGAGGGTTTGAAAGGGTCTGGGTTGTTTGTAAGAAAGGATCATCAGTCTGAAAATGATGATCAGGAGCGCATTGCAGACCAATCCCAATGGGCGCAATGCATAGGGGGAGAGTCCGCTGAACAAAAGAAATCCAAGAGCCGGCAATAGCCCTGGCTTCTCAATCAGTTTGTTATCGGAGACCACTTTGTTCAGGTACAAGGCCTCTGCCAGCAAAACTGCCGCACTGAACAAGCCACTGGCCATCCCCTTTTTAGGGTCCATCCAAGAGAGAAAAGAGAGCAATCGGTCGTGAACAAGGGAAAAGCCGGACCCTTCCATGGGTATCAGCTCCTGCCATGGATGAAACAAGGGCAGTCCTGAGAGTACTGCCAACAGAATGATTGCGAGGGGGTTGTTATGCCTGAATAAACTGGTCACGTTTGCCTATCAGAATTCAATTTTTGCAAAGCAAATATAATTCTTGTACAAGCAAGGCATGATGATTTGTCGCAAGCCGACCTGTTTTCCAAATTTTGGCATGAAATCGTATTCTCGGTTCAGGTTTTTCAAGGTGGGTTGTCTCTTGAGCTTTCCTTCTCCGTCAATCGTTGCAGAGTTCAGCAAAAGCTCTCTTTTTTCTTTTTGGTTGAACAGGAATCGGACTTCATTGCCCGTATTGAAGAGTTGATAGGAGAGGAAGGTATCCGAATTGTCGTCATATTGACTCTTTCTGATCACATTGCTCCACCGGAGTTTTCCGTCTGCATTGAAAAAGAATACTACAATATTTTCAGAAACATGGCGAACCATATTGTTTTGCGGACCAAAACGGTTGAAAGGGTCATAAAATCCGTAGGAATAGAAACGATTCATCGGGGAAAAATACATCATGTCAAATGGAGACAAAAAGGGATTCCCCCAGCCATAGAGATAATCAAAACGATTCCAGGAATTGTTTCTGGAACTGGAATAATAATGTTCAGAGACCACTGCAAATCCTCCATCCTGCACAGGGAGCACATGCCGGATGAATTGGTCATTGAAGGCTGATTTGAGCGCAGAACTTTCACTTTTGGCATCCATTTTCAAACTGTCGTTGAATAGAAAGTCAGCTTGGGTTATCGGGGATCCTGTTTTTTTATCCCATACATAGGAGTAGATGCCATCAATGTTCCCTCTTTTTTGCTTGTAAAAAAAGGAAGTGAGGATGATGCGTTTGTTGAAATTGTCAAATTTGAGTTTTACTTCATCGAGTGATTTGTCTTTGAATGCCAATGGAATTTTGGTAATCGTATCCTCCATTGCCCTTTTGAAGACAAGGTCCACCTTGTTTACATATTCCCTGTTGCCGGTGCGGGTAGCCCTGCCAAAAACGAAATCACCATCATTGTCCACCATGAAATCAGTAAAGTTTCCTTCCCTGTCCGGCACATACAAGCCAAATCGACTTCTCTTTTGCAGTTCCATTTGGTTGTTATAGAGAAAGGATGTCAGCTGGTAATTTTTGTCGTTGATCCGTTTGATCTTGAACAGCACGATCTTTTTCTTGTCATCACTGTTCACCATGGTATATACCTTGCTTTCGCCGGTGCCATTGGTTTGGGACGTATCCAGGTCAACCGGGTCTGTCATGAGTTTTCCCTCACCGTTTATTTTTACCATGGAACAATAGACCACATTTCTTTTCTGGTACTGATAGATCATGTAGGCAAAGTCGGGGTAGGCAATGAAATCGACGTTGATGACACGTTCGGGAAGAAAGTCCATCTTCACCCTGTTCTTCATTTGCATTTCATTGTCATACACACAGATATCATGCCTGTTCTTGAAGTTTTTGTACACGCTGATGTTGCCGCCCACTTTTCCAATGATCTCAAAGTTCATTTCCCGGTAATCGTCTTTGTCAACCACCGAGTAATCGATCTTTTGCGCCGCTGCGGTCATGATGCAATAAAGGGCCAGTATTGTTCCGAGGAATTTTTTCATGTGATGGGACTTTCAGGTTAAAATTAGTTCATGCATTCCATACTCACCATCATGACATTCTTTTTTGCCCAAGGTTTAGCGGATTTAACGGAATTTTTATTTTTTAACCTTTTTGAAAATGATCCCAGAATCCCTATAACTTTGTTCGGCCATTTGGCAATCATTTTATTTCTCTACAGTGGGTAAACACATCAATCAAGTAACCGCAGCCGGGTTACTCATCGCCCTGGGGATCATTTACGGTGATATTGGAACATCCCCTCTTTACGTATTCAGTGCCATCATCAACGGAAGGGTTATCAGTGAGGAGTTGATCCTCGGAGGTATCTCCTGTATCATCTGGACCCTTACCCTGCAAACAACTGTAAAGTATGTTATCCTGACCCTTCGGGCAGACAACCGGGGTGAGGGGGGTATCTTCTCCTTGTATACCTTGGTAAGGAGAAGGCGCAAGTGGTTGGTTGCACCGGCCCTGATCGGCGGTGCCGCATTGTTGGCGGATGGCATGATCACCCCTCCTATCTCCGTGACCTCTGCGGTAGAAGGTCTGTCGCAACTTCCAAGATTTGCCAATATTACCGAATGGCAAATCGTAACCATCGTTCTCGGTATTCTCGCTGTGCTTTTTTTCATGCAACAGTTTGGTACCGCCTCGATCGGTAAAATGTTTGGGCCGATCATGCTGGTTTGGTTTTCCATGCTGGCCGTTTTGGGTGTGATCAATCTTACAGCCGACTGGTCGGTTTTAAAAGCTTTCAGCCCCCATTATGCCATTCAATTGTTGACCTTGTATCCCGGTGGTTTCTGGATCCTGGGTGCCGTATTTCTTTGTACAACTGGTGCTGAGGCCTTGTACTCTGATATGGGACATTGTGGCAAACAAAACATCCGGTTAACCTGGATGGGTGTTAAAGCCAGTTTGATCATCAACTATCTCGGGCAAGGAGCCTATTTGTTGGGGCATACCGGAAAGCTCTATGCCAATTCCTCTTTGATGAAAGATCCTTCATTTCTTGCATCCAATCCTGGTGTAGAAGCTTTGCAAAACCCCTTCTATGCCAGCATGCCGCAGTCTTTTCTGTTGATCGGTATCATCATTGCAACAGCTGCAGCCATCATCGCCAGTCAGGCGCTTATCAGTGGATCTTTCACCCTGATCAGTGAAGCCATGCGCTTGAACCTTTGGCCCAAATTCAAAATCGTTTACCCAACGGAAGAAAGGGGGCAGTTATTCATTCCTGCCATCAATCTCTTGTTGTTTTTGGGATGTTGTGGGATCGTTTTGTATTTCAAAAACTCGGGTAACATGGAAGGCGCCTATGGCCTGGCCATTACCCTTTGCATGATTGCCACCTCCATCTTGTTTGCCAACTATCTGGTATTGCACCGTGTCAAGTCCTTTTGGATCTACCTCTATCTGATTGTTTACTTCAGCATTGAGTTTGCATTCCTTTTTGCCAACCTGGAAAAATTCCCGCATGGCGGTTATGTAACCCTGGTGATGGGTGGAATTTTGTTGTTGATCATGTATGTATGGTTCAAGTCGCGCAAGATCAAAAACCGCTATGTTGAATTCGCGCGTTTGGAAAACTATCTCCCAGTATTGCAGGAGTTGAGCAATGACCAAAGCATCAACAAGTATGCTACCCACCTCGTTTATCTGAGCAGTGCCAACAATCCCAAAGAGATAGAGTACAAGATCATCCACTCCATCCTCAACAAAAAACCCAAGCGCGCCGATATTTATTGGTTTGTGCATGTAGACACGCTGGACGATCCCTATACCTGTGAATATGAAGTGCAGACGATCATTCCGAATGAGGTGATCCGGGTGGAATTCCGATTGGGATTCAGGGTGCAGCCCAAGATCAACCTCATGTTCCGCAAGGTGGTGGAAGACATGGTAGCCAATAAGGAGGTGAACATCACTTCCCGTTATGAAAGCCTTGCCCGCAACAATATCGCCGGTGATTTCGAGTTTGTGGTAATGGAAAAATTCCTGAGCCAGGACAATGAACTGCCTTTCTGGGAAAGACTGGTGATGAAATTGTATTTCTGGTTGAAGGAAGTTTCTCTGTCTGAAGAAAAAGGATTTGGATTGGATGCCAGCAATGTGACCGTTGAGAAATTCCCGCTGGTTGTAGCTCCCGTTAAAACGCTCAAACTAAAAAGAATCCTCAAGGAGGATTGATCATAAAAAAGAGGCTGCAGAAAATGCAGCCTCTTTTTTTATCAAGGTCCGGTTGAC
>RFVQ01000012.1 GCA_009922495.1 Chitinophagia bacterium | reverse complement strand
TCAAACTTTTCATTTTCGATTAAATCCATGATTGCATTGTTGGAAGATCAAGTTAATTAAAAAGTTATCGCTTTCATTTCATATTCACTGTTGTCATGAAGAAAGGATTGCCTTCGGCGCTCCTCTGGAGGGAGGCCGGAACAAATCAGCCTTGAAGGCTTCGCCTTCCACGGGCTTTTTGCATGCTCACTTTTGAAATTGTTCGTCGGGAAGACAGGATTCGAACCTGCGACCCCCTGGTCCCAAACCAGGTGCGCTACCGGCCTGCGCTACTTCCCGAACTTCGGCTTTTAACCGAATCTTTTAACTGCGGTGAGGGCGGGATTCGAACCCGCGGTACAGAGTTACCCGTACGGCAGTTTAGCAAACTACTGATTTCAGCCACTCATCCACCTCACCGTCTAAATCCTTCGATTCAGGGACGGCAAATTTAAGAAAGACTAAGCAATCCCCAAAAGAAAACTGAATGCGTTTCGAAAAATAAAGCATTACATGGCGGCCAGCTGCACCTTCTGCTGCAGCTCCATGACACTCTCACGGAACATGTTGTCCGTATCCATCAGATCCTTTACAGTCTGACAGGAGTGAATCACTGTGGTATGATCCCTGCCCCCAAAATGTTCCCCAATGGTCTTGAGAGAATTCTTGGTGAAGATCTTGGACAGATACATGGTGATCTGGCGGGCCTGCACGATTTCGCGCTTACGGGTTTTTTGCAACAGCCTGTCGTATGGCAGGTCAAAAAACTCACAGACCATCTTCTGAATGGTATCGATGGTGATCTCTTTGGATGAGGTCTTGATGAAATTCCTCAACACCTTCTTGGCCAGGTCCAGATCAATCTCCCTTTTGTTCAAAGAAGACTGTGCCAGCAAGGAGATCAGGGCTCCCTCGAGCTCACGCACATTGTTCTGGATATTATAAGCAATGTATTTAACCACATCCTTGGGAAGATCCAGACCATTGGTCTTCATCTTCTTTTCCAGGATCTCGATCCTCGTTTCATAATCTGGCACCTGTAAGTCTGCACTCAATCCCCACCTGAACCTGCTGAGCAAACGCTCCTGCATGCCTTCCAGATCCTTCGGTGGCTTGTCGGAACTCAGTATCAACTGCTTGCCAGACTGATGCAGATGGTTGAAGATCGCAAAGAAGGCATCCTGTGTCTTCTCCGCACGGTTGAAGAACTGCACATCGTCTACGATCAACACATCGATCAACTGATAGAAATGAATGAAATCATTGATCGCGTTGTTGCGACTATGGTCCTGGAACTGGTTGATAAACTTTTCAGAACTTACATACAAGACCACTTTATTGGGATTCAACCGCTTCACCTCGTTTCCGATGGCTTGCACCAAATGTGTCTTGCCCAAACCTACCCCTCCATAAACAACCAATGGGTTGAAGGAAGTAGCTCCTGGTTTTTCGGCAACGGTTTTACCGGCCCTGCGCGCTACACGGTTGCAATCTCCTTCCACAAAAGAATCAAATGTATAAATCGGATTCAATTGAGAATCGATCTGCATCTTTTTGAGACCGGGTATTACAAATGGATTCCTGACATGGTTGTTGATCACCAGCGGGAAATCCATCTCGTTGTTAGAATAACTTTTGAAATGCTGACCGCTGATATCCATGGTCAGGGGCTTGGACTTACCATTGCCACTGTCAACCATGATGCGGTACTCCAATCTTGCTTCCTTGCCCAACTCCCTCTTCAATGTCTTGGCGAGAAGATTGATATAGTGCTCTTCGATGTACTCGTAAAAAAATTGGCTGGGTACTTGAATCGTCAGGACATTGTCTTTCAATGCTACTGGCTTGATCGGCTCGAACCAAGTCTTGAAATGTTGCCATTCCACGATATCCTTGATGATCGCCAAACAATTAGTCCAAACTTTTTCAAACGGTTTCTCCATTAGTCCTAAAGCAGTTTTCTTTTGGTTCGATAAATAAGGACCTTTCTTCACTCAGCATGAAAGTGGACACTCCTTCATTTCTTCTACACAATGTCCGACCGTTCAAATATGATGTTGATAGCCTAAGGTCTGATTTTATCGACAGATTTCATCCATTCATTTTCCACATCCCCAATTGGTGATAAAATCGTGTCAGACGGCGAATATAAATTCAGAATTCAAATAAAAAAATTTTTTATTCCACAATATTTTTCTCTACCAAAATGGATTGATTTTTATCCAATTTTTTACCCCCTCCGGTAGAGAAAACATAATCCAAACGACCCAGCTGCAAACCGCCCCAACCTACCTGGTTCACCAACACCTTCTTTCCTTCAGCATTGCTGTATTCCCTGGGTTTTTCGAAGAAACGATGGGTATGTCCTCCAATGATCAGATCAATGTTGGAACTGGCTTTGGCAAAGCTTTCATCACTGATTTTGTCCTCTGTATAACGGTCTCCCAAATGCGACAAACAAATGACCATGTCACATTTGTATTTTTTCTTTAATTCATCGGCCATCCTGTTGGCGTGAACCACCGGATCCTTGTATTCAGTATGGCCATACAACGCAGATGGAACCAATCCCTCTAACTCAATACCCACACCGGTTACACCAATTTTCAAGGGGCCTTTCTGGAAGATTTTATAAGGCTGAAACATGGTCTCCATAGGTGTTCCTTCAAAACCATAGTTGCACATGAGAATCGGAAATTTTCCATGATCACCCAACTGCTTCACAAAGTTTTCCATGCCGGCATCAAAATCATGATTGCCCATGATTCCGGCATCGTATCCCATCATCCGCATGGCCTTCATTTCCGGTTCTCCTTTGTAGAGATTGAAATAAGGAGTTCCCTGAAAAATATCTCCGGCATCCAGCAACAAAACATGTTCCTCCTGCTGTCGAATCTTTGTGATGATGGAAGCCCTTGCAGCCACGCCACCTTTGCCGGCATTCATGGACCCATCCATGGGGAAGGGATCGAGTCTGCTGTGCACGTCATTGGTATGCAGGATCGTGAGCCTGACTTCCTCTGACGGAAGGGCCCATCCCCTGGATCCCACTGCCATTGAGGCTGATGCCAGACCTCCCTGTATGATAAAATTTCTCCTGTTCATTTTGTGATCCTCTTTTGGGGTTCAAGACTGATCTTCTTTCCGGTTGATTGTAAATGCTGACAATACTGAATGATCGCATCCCGCATGAGATAGCCGGATTTGTTTTGTTTCAATGTTTTGAACGCCGGAATCCCGCTACCACTATCCAATGTATAATCAGAGTTGACCATGGTATAGGTCTTTTCCGGATCCAAAGGTTTGCCTCCGATCATCACCTCCACTGCTTTCTTGTTTTCAATCCGCAGGCTGAGTCCTGCTACTCCGCCGCCGCCACCTTCCGCTGCAATCCTGTCAAGGTAGGTCTGCAGCAAAGAACCCTTGATCTCCGCCACCACCAACAAATTATCAAAGGGCATGACTTCAAAGATGGTTCTTCTGGTTACGGGTCCTTTTCCGATCCTGTTGATCCTGACGCCTCCATGGTTCATGAAGGCGATCTCTGCGTTTTTGTCCAACTTCTCCTTTGCTGCCCAGAGATAGGCGTCGGCCAGAAAATTGCCCAGTCGGCTGTCCGGGACTTCCTTTAATAAATCCGCTTCGCAATCCGCCAATACCTCGTTCATGGTGCGGTCCACATTCTCCCGATAGGGGCCGATCATCTTGTAAAGGGAGGAGTCAATGCCACTGCTTTTCTGTATGGAATATCCATTGTAGCGAATGGTATTGAGCTGGCGGGGAGGCTGACAGGAAGCAACGGTCGCGATGAAAAAGAGGAAAAATAATTGTCTCATGAGCTGTTTGGCACTAAAGCGGAAATTAGTGAATTTTTATGGTAACTTCGCCCAAATCGTTTTTAATTATGGCATTTGATCTTACAGGAAAAATTGTGGCAAAATTCGACACCATCCAACGCAGCGCCACCTTCAAGACAAGAGAATTCGTTGTAGAAACCAATGAAGATATCAATGGTCGCACGATCACGAATTTCGTCAAGTTTCAAACTGTGCAGGACAGGACAGGCATCCTCGATCGTTTTAACATTGGTGATACCGTAAAAGTTCACTTCAACATCAAAGGTTCCCGCTGGGAAAAGAACGGACAGACCAACTATATCACCAACCTGGACGCCTGGAGAATTGAACAGGTAAGCGCCGCAGCTGGTGGTCCCGTTGAAACCCCTCCCGCCTTCTCACCTGATCCTGAGAGTCAGCATGGCGTAGCGGATGACCTGCCATTCTAACGGCTTCCCTGCATGCAGCAAGAAACCCTTTTGCAGCTTTCTCCGAAAGAAGCAGCCAATGCTGCTGCCATCACCGAAGGAATTGCTTTGCACTGGGGAATCCACCCTCATAAAATAACAGGCTTCGAGATCCTCAAAAGATCCATCGACGCAAGAAAAAGAAATGTGCTCATCAACCTGAAGGTCAAAGCCTTCATTGATGAGCCTTTTCATGATACCCCCTTGCCAACGTTTGATTTCCCCGACGTCAGCCAATCCAAAAAAAGAACAGTGATCATTGGTGCTGGGCCAGCCGGGTTGTTTGCTGCATTGGAACTGATCCAACAAGGCATTAAACCCGTGGTTCTGGAAAGAGGAAAAGATGTTCGAGAAAGAAGACGCGACCTGGCAACCCTCAACCGCGAAGGCCTCCTGAATGAGGAAAGCAATTATTGTTTTGGAGAAGGGGGCGCTGGGACTTATAGCGATGGCAAACTCTATACCCGCAGCACCAAAAGAGGCAATGTAGAAAAAGTATTACAGCTCCTTGTGCATTTTGGTGCTGACCCGGCGATCCTTTATACGGCCCATCCCCATATCGGCACCAACAAACTGCCGCATATCATCCAAGCCATCCGGGAACAGATAATTGCCTCCGGAGGAGAAGTGCATTTTCAGGAAAAGCTGATTGATTTGCAAGTCACCAATAACAAGATTCATTCCGTCATTAGCGCATCCGGCAATCGTTTTGAGGCAGATGACATCATCCTCGCAACGGGACATTCTGCCAAGGACATCTATCTCCTGCTTGATCAAAAAAAGATCCTGATCGAAGCCAAACCTTTTGCCATGGGGGTTCGTATCGAACATCCGCAGGCATTGATCGATTCCATCCAGTATCATTGTCCGCTTGGCTTGGGACGTGACCCCTTCCTACCCCCGGCTGCCTATTCACTGGTGGAACAGGTGAACGGCCGTGGTGCTTTCTCCTTCTGCATGTGCCCGGGTGGTATCATTGCCACTGCCTCCACCACCCAAGGAGAACTCGTGGTGAATGGATGGAGCCCCTCCAAACGCAACAATCCCTTTGCCAATTCTGGAATGGTGGTGCAGGTGGGGATAGCGGATGTCATGAAAAATGAAAAGAGGAAAACAGGAGAACTGATCTTGCATCATTTTCAGGAAGAAGTGGAGCGCAAGGCATACGCAGCAGGAGGGGGAAAATATGTTGCCCCTGCGCAGCGAATGACGGATTTTGTGGCGGGAAGGACCAGCTCTTCCCTACCTGACAATTCATATCTCAGGGGCGTGAATGCAGTCAACATGAAAGAGGTGCTTCCCGAATTTGTCTTCCAAACCCTGCAGGGCGCCTTCAAGGCCTTTGGAAAAAAGATGAAAGGTTACTTTACCGAAGAAGCCATCCTCATCGCACCGGAAAGCAGAACCTCTTCTCCCGTTAGGATTCCAAGAGATGCGGAGCAATTGAACCATCCTCAAATCAACAACCTCTATCCTTGCGGGGAAGGTGCAGGATATGCAGGCGGTATTGTGAGTGCAGCGATGGACGGACAAAAAGTAGCCATGGCGATTGCTGTCGGTCGTTAGCAGGAAAATTTATTACTACCACTCATCCAAAAAGCATCCGTAGTTTTCAGCGGGACATTATCTTCACGGCATGAAACCAATTCTAACCGTCTCCCACCTGAAAAAATATTTTTCGGGACAAAAAGCGGTGGACGACATCAGCTTTACCATCGAACAGGGCTCTGTATTTGGATTATTGGGCCCCAATGGTGCAGGCAAGACAACCCTGCTGCGCATGATCACCGGCATTTTTTTTCCGGATGAAGGAAACATCACCTTAGATGGACAACCCTTCGAACCCCTGCGGGACAATAGCTTCATCGGCTACATGCCCGAAGAAAGAGGACTCTATAAAAAAATGAAGATCGGAGAACAGGCACTCTACCTGGCACAACTCAAAGGCCTCTCCAAATCCGAGGCCATGGAGAACATCAAAGAATGGTTCGTCAAATTCCAGATGGAAAGCTGGTGGAACAAAAAAGTAGAAGACCTCTCCAAAGGCATGAGCCAGAAACTGCAGTTTGTAACCACCGTGGTGCACAAGCCCAAGCTCATCATACTCGATGAACCCTTTAGTGGGTTGGATCCGGTAAATGCCAACCTGATCAAGGATGAAATATTCCGACTGGCCAAAGAAGGTGCTACCATCATCTTCAGCACCCATCGCATGGAACAGGTAGAAGAGATCTGTGACCATATCATCCTGGTGAACAAAGGCACCAAGATCCTTGATGGAACCGTTGGCAACATCAAACAGGACTTCAAGGAAAATATTTTTGAAATTGGATTCGATGAAAATATTTTGGCCGAACATACCGCCATTCACCTGTTTGATGTGAAGGAAGTAAAAGATAAAAAGGTCAGGATCCGCATCAACGAAGGATTCAGCAACAACGATGTGGTGCAATTCTTCATCCAAAAAGGACTCAACATCCGTTCCTTTAATGAAGTCCTTCCCTCATTGAATGATATTTTTATCAAACTGGTGCAGGGTACTCCCGAAGCAAGACAATTCCAGTCCTAAACATCCAAGCGCAACACATGAACAAGGTATCCCTTATCATCAAAAGAGAATATATCACCAGGGTCAGCAACAAGCGTTTTTTGCTGATGACCTTTCTGATGCCGGTTGTCTTCATTTTATTCATCGGTGGATCCGCCTATTTTGCAGCTACCACCAAGGACGAGACAACCATAGCTGTGGTGGACGAATTGGGTTTTTTAAAAGCCAATCTCAAGAGCGATACCGGTAATGTGGTATTTGATTTTGCAGGCAATATCGACTCCACCAACTACCAGCAAAAAAAATACGATGCGGTACTCTACGCAGCACTGAAAGACGGTGGCATCCATGCTGAATTGCATTCTCTGGAGCAAGTGGGATTTGAAACCACCCGATTTGTGGAGCGTCAACTCAATGAAGCGCTTGAAAACAAATTACTCCTTGAAAATGGTATTGAGAAAAAGGTGCTGGATTCGATCAGCTCCAGTGTTGAAGAGAATGTGGTATTGAAAAACATGGTAGAAGAAACGGAAGGGGAAAGCAAGGAAGCGAATACAGGGCTGGCCTATGGCATTGGCTTTGGCAGTGGCTTTCTCATCTACATAACCATGTTCATTTTTGGGGCCATGGTCATGAGAGGCGTGGCAGAAGAAAAAACCAACCGCATTGCAGAAGTGATCGTATCCTCCTGCAAACCCTTCGAACTGATGCTCGGCAAGATCGTGGGCATCGCAGGGGTGGGACTCACACAACTGCTGTTATGGATTGGGTTGATGGCGCTCATTTCCAGTTCTCTCTCTGCTTTCATTCCGGCAGAATCATTGCAGCAATTCCAGCAAATGCAAGATGGTGGACAAATGAGCCTATCTGCAACGGCAGCCAATCCTGCCGCAATGAAAATTCTAAAGGCAAAAGCAGCCATCACCGAAGGTGTTAACTGGATGCTGATCATCGGATGCTTTATTTTTTATTTTCTGGGCGGATACCTGTTCTATGCGGCTTTGTTCGCAGCCATCGGCAGCGTGATCAACGAAGATCCCCAGGAAGCACAGCAATTGATGATGCCCATCTCCATGCCCATCATATTTTCCTTCATCATCCTGCAATCGGTATTGTCCAATCCCGGAACGCCGCTCGCCGTATGGACCAGCATCATTCCCTTCACATCGCCGATCATCATGATGGGAAGAATACCCTTCGGTGTACCCAATACCGTTCCGTATTGGCAATTGGCTGCGTCTATGCTCAGCCTGATCGGAGGATTCATTTTCACCACCTGGTTTGCCGGCAAGATCTACCGCACTGGTATTCTGTTGTATGGAAAGAAAGTAACCTGGAAGGAAATGCTGAAATGGTCCTTTCGCAAAAGCTAGGCTTTTGACGTTTAAACATCAGTCCGGCTAAATTGGCGTAATTTCGCCGGATGAAATTGCTTTACGGTTACCTCAAGCCTTACAAATGGCTGATCGCCCTTACCATGCTGCTGGCAACGATCAACACCATTTTTTCTTTGATCGATCCCATCATCTTTGGTAAGATCATCAAACTGTCACAGGATATCAATACCCGTCAGGAAGATGGAAACCCCTTTGGTTGGGATGCATTTTTCTCCGCCACCATTCTGTTGCTGTTGATGTCGATGGGCACAGCCATGGTCAGCCGCATCGCAAAAAACCTGCAAGACTATTTCGCAAATGTGGTGATCCAAAAGTTTGGGGCCAAGATCTTCACAGATGGTTTGCAGCATGCCATGAAACTCCCCTATCAGGAATTTGAGGACCAGCGATCTGGTGAAACCCTGAGCATTCTCACCAAGGTAAGAACCGATACAGAGAAATTCATCAACTACTTTGTCAATGCGCTTTTTGCAATTGTGGTGGGCATCACCTTTGTTTTCATCTATGCCTCTGTCTATGTTCATTGGTCGGTTCCTATCGCCTACATCGTAGGAGTATCCCTGCTTTCATGGGGAACCAACGTGCTGAGCAGGAAGATCAAAGAGATCCAGAAAAAGATTGTCAAGAGTACCACCTCACTGGCAGGCACTACCACAGAAAGCTTGCGAAACATTGAACTGGTGAAAAGCTTGGGACTCACCGAACAGGAAGTGAAGCGGTTGAATGCAGATACCTATAAAATACTGGGACTGGAACTTACCAAAGTAAAGCGCATCCGCAGCATCAGCTTTCTGCAGGGAACATTGGTCAATACCTTGCGACAATTCATTCTCTTCCTGCTGATGTGGCTCATCTTCAAGGATGAAATGCAACCCCATGAGATGGTGACCATGCAGTTTTTCTCCTTCTTCATCTTTGGTCCTCTTCAGGAGATCGGCAACATCATCCTCTCCTATCGTGAAGCAGATGCTTCCATTAACAATTACCACAACCTGATGCAGAAAGAACCGGAGATGGTTCCCAACCATCCCGTTGCCCTGGGAGAGGTGGAAACCCTTTCGTTCAAACAAGTTGCCTTCAAACACCTTACTGCACAACAGAATGCCATTGAGAACATTAGCTTTGATGTAAAGAGAGGAGAGACCATTGCGTTTGTAGGCCCCTCCGGATCCGGCAAAACAACCCTGATGAAATTGCTGGTGGGACTCTACAGGCCCAAGGAAGGAAAAATTTTATACAACGGACTGGACGAAAACGAGATCAATTTTGAAGACCTGCGCAAGCAGATCGGATTTGTAACCCAGGATACGCAATTGTTCTCGGGCACGATAAAAGAAAACCTTCTTTTCGTGAACCCCAGTGCTACAGACGAAGAATTGCATGCCGCCTTGCAGAAATCATCCTGCCAGACATTGTTGCAGCGTGCAGACAATGGGCTGCTGACTGTCATTGGTGAAGGGGGATTGAAACTATCCGGTGGAGAAAAACAAAGACTGTCCATTGCCCGTGCATTGCTCCGCAATCCGAAGGTATTGTTGTTTGACGAAGCCACCTCAGCCCTTGATTCGATCACTGAAGAAGAGATCACTGAAACCATTCGTGAAATATCCTCCCGCAAAGAGCAGATCACTTTGCTGATCGCACATCGCTTGAGTACGATCATGCATGCCGATCGGATCTATGTATTGGAAAAGGGTTCCGTCGTAGAGACCGGAACCCATGCCACTTTGTTGGAAGAAAAAGGATTGTATTACGCCATGTGGCGACAGCAGATCGGGGAAAGAAAAAAGATCTGATTTTTTACATCTTTTTTACTGCACTTTCAGCTTAAAGTCGAGTGCGATGTCTGTCTCACCAACAGTTACCAGATCTCCTGCAGCTTTGATTCCTGGCTTGTGCTTCAATGTTAACCTGAGAGTTCCTGAACCTGTCAGTGTTCCGGTAGTCCATGTAGCTGTTGTGCCCAGAGGCAAGCCTTTGCTATCGTTGTTGAGATTGGAAACAGTCACCAATCCATCGCTTGCTGAATAATAGAATTGGTGATCCACCGCTTCAGCCAAAATCTCTTTGGTAATATCAGCGGCAGGAGAAACACTTTCATTCAATACTTCCAATGTGCAATCATATATCTTGCCTTTGGCAAGTACGATCTCATCAAATTTAGAAGGGGCTGCTCCACCTTCGCCATCCAAATCTTTAAACTCAAATACAGTAGTAGCACCAGTACCTCCGAGTAACTTTTCAGTCAGCTTCACTCTTACAGTCGTGATCAATTCATTTTCATTCGGATCCACCACAGGATCTTTTTTACATCCAGAAAACAAGACAAAACCCAATAGCATGACGACGAGTGACTGTAGTTTTTTCATATTGTTGCGTTTTTAGAATAATGGCATTTTCATTTTGATGGCAATGTTTCTTCCACGATCGAGGCTGAAATAACGGAAGGCATTCAAGTAATCACGATAGGAACTATTGAACAGGTTGCTGACGGTCAACACGAAGTCAAGTTTTCTGTTTTTCACCAGGAGCCCAGATCCAGCCTCCAGGTTCACCAACGTATAAGCAGGTGGAGGCGGTGTGTAGTCTGATAGCAGGCTGATGTTACCATTCGCATCTTTGACTTCAATGTTGCCGGTTGGAGGCACACGGGTCTGTTCGGTTACATGTTGCATTCCCAGTTTCACATAGGATTGCTTCCATTTTTTCCCATCAATAAAATCATATTCAAGCGCTGCCTCATACCGATCGGCTGGCATTTGAATCAGCCAGGTCTTGGCCGATTGATCATACGCCCTTAACAAAGAAGCTTTGACATGGGCCTTGAGATGAGCATTCAAGCCATAAGCCATACTAAGATCCGATCCGGCAAGGTGGGCATTGGTTTGCGCAAAGGCAAAGGATGGAAAAGCACCCCGAATGGTCAGCAATGCCGGATAGGTAGGCTTCAGATAAATAAAATTATTGATTGACTTTGAATAGAGTCCCCATTCTATTTCCCAGCGGTCTTTGTTGTAAACAAGGTTTGCCAGGGCGCTGATGGCACGTTCAGGGTTGAGAGCAGGATCACCCTTTTCAATCCTGGCAGCGCCATGGTGCAATCCATTGCTAAACAACTCATTTACCTGTGGCGATCGCCAGGCTGTAGATAGCGTAAAGGACATGCGCAGGTTCTCATTGAAGGTGTAGGCGGCAACACCCGTACCGGACATACCTGAAAAATTTCTGGTTCCATAGGGATCTCCCGGTAAAAGTGGATTGCCCATGGTCAGATCAAATGGCGATTTATCATTGTCCCTTATGTCATATCTGCTGCGTTGATCATAACGCAGTCCCAATTCAAACTGCCATTTCCCTTGCTGCATTTTTTCTGCAATCCAAAGTCCGTAATCGAGTGATTGATAGTTAGGTACAAAATAGCGGTAGTTGATAAAATTGCTTTGGTACATGGCATTGATGCCCATGGAACCCTTGAATTGCTGGTTGGCAAAATGCTCATATACCAGATCCGCCATATGGGTGGAAAGATCCAGTTCCAATTGGGGAAGCTCGGTTGCCGATCTTGTGATGTCGAACTCCTTTCGTTGGTTGTATTGGGAAGAAAGCGTCAGGCTGATCCTGCTCTTCCCCGTCCATTCAGAAAAGGCACGCAATTTGACCAGGTGATGCTGTACAAACTGATAAGGTCTGTCAATCGCATAACCAAAGGAAGCATCTTTGATGCTGGCTGGTGGCTCCTGTGCCTTGATCACATTCTCCAAATCCGTCAGGTTGCCAATATGCGATCCGGTGAAGATTCCGATGCGCGTATTGAAAAGACTGTAGAACAGTTCCACTCCTTTGTTTGCTTTGCGCCATCCTGCCGTGGCCGACATGTTCATTTCCGCTACTCCTGAATTCTTGAGCCAGTAATCCGGTGTTCTGGCATTGCCGCCTCGCTTGATGGTTCCCTGCAATCTCCAGGCAGTGTTCTCCTTTTTATCAAAAGCTCCTTCGAACATGGCAGAAGCAACCCCTTGGCGGTTATTGGAAAAGGCTGCGAGGTTCAGTTCTCCCTGCAGCGCTTTTTTGTATTGCAAAAGCCTTGGCTCAACCAAAATGACGCCACCGATGGCATCACCTCCATAACGAACAGATGAAGCCCCTTTGATGACAGTGAGTCGATTGGCAACATAGGGATCAATCTCAGGGGCATGTTCACTTCCCCACTGTTGTCCCTCTTGCCGAATACCATTGTTGAGGATCAACACACGACTGCTGTGCATTCCCTGGATGACCGGCTTGTAAATATTGTTTCCAGTTTGCAATACGGTGACTCCCGTAACTTTTTGCAACGATTCACCCAGTGTCAAACCACGTGTCGCAGCCAGTTCTTTTCCCTTGAGCTCGCCCGTTATGCCTTCGTTCCTGATGGAGGCAGTACCAACCACCACTACTTCTTTCAGCAGATTTTCTGCATGGGGCAATTCGATGGTTCGGAACAGATCTTCTTTCAGGTGAAAATGAAAATCAATGGTCTGGCATCCGGCATGGCTGATGCGAAGAGTATAATCACCGGGACAAAGTCCTTTGATCTGGAAATAGCCCTCAGCATCTGTGATGACAACGGTTTTGGTTCCTACCAGGCTCACATTGGCTTTTTCCAAAAACTTTCTGGTATCGGCATCCAGTACTTGCCCCTTTACATGCAGCACACACTGGGCATGGGCCACTGCAGCAACGATGGATAGGATGAATATGAAGAAAATTGACCTCATGATTTCGACCGGAGGCCAAAGCTACAGAAAAAATCAAAATTTGCAATAGTGTTGCAAATTTTATAGGCATTCGAATATTCCTGCCACTCCTTGTCCACCACCTACACAGGCTGTAACCATGCCCAATCTTTCATTTCGTCTTTTCAAATCCCCGAGGAGTTGAACAGTAAGTTTTGCTCCTGTGCAACCGAGTGGATGCCCCAAGGCAATGGCACCTCCATTGATGTTCACTTTTTGTGGATCGAGAGAAAGCTCGCGCATGACAGCAATGGACTGGGAAGCAAAGGCTTCATTCAACTCGATCAGATCGATGTCATTCAGTTTCTTGCCTGCTTCCTGCAATACCTTGGGAATGGCTTGCACGGGACCGATGCCCATGAACCTGGGATCGACACCCGCTACAGCATAATGCAGGAGTCGCCCAATGGGAGTCAGGTCCAATTGTTTCATCAAACGTTCCGACATCACCACCACAAAAGCCGCTCCATCACTGGTCTGGGAGGAATTGCCAGCAGTGACGACTCCTTGAGCCGCAAAAGCAGGTTTTAGTTTTGCCAGACCTTCTATGCTTGTATCAACTCTTACACCATCATCGGTATCCACGATAAAACTGCGCTCCTGTCTTTGCTGATTTTCATCGAGATAAGTTTCTTTCACGGGGATGGGAAGAATTCCCTCTTTAAAATATCCCTGTTGGATTGCATGAACGGCCTTTTGGTGGGAGGCAAGAGCAAATGCATCCTGTTCCTCTCGGCTCACTTTGTATTGTTGCGCAACAGCCTCAGCAGTAAGCCCCATGTTCAGGTAAAGATCCGGCATCGTATTGGTGATGTTGAAGGAAGGAGAAGTTTTCCAACCTGCGGTGGGTACCATGCTCATGCTTTCGACGCCGCCGGCGATGATACAATCAGCCATACCCGCCCTGATCTTGGCCGTTGCTATGGCAATCGACTCCAGCCCGGATGCACAGTAACGGTTCACGGTCATACCCGGTGCCTGCTTACCCAAAGCCATGGCGGAAATGATCCTTCCCAGTTGAAGCCCCTGCTCTGCCTCCGGCACTGCATTTCCCACGATCACATCATCCACCTGCTCTTTTTCCAGTGCAGGTAATCTTTTCATGAGTTCCTGAATGACGTCAATCGCCAGATCATCAGGTCTGGTAAAACGAAATCCCCCCTTCCTGGCTTTGGTCACAGCTGTCCTCAATCCCGCAACGATATAGGCTTCTTGCATCATTTTTTTATATGGCTTCAAAAATAATCATTAATCTGACTGGATATATACTATCTTTATGATATCATTTTAATATCATTCAAATGAGCACAGAAAAAACAATGACGGCATTTTCAGGATTCAAGGCGGTGGCAATCTCCTTTGCCCTTGTGGTTATCGGTATTATCAGCATGGTACATGCTCAGGAAAACCCTTCAGAAGCTGCTAGGTGGATAATCATAGGCATGCTTTGCATTGGATCAGCCATTTTTATGATCAAAGGCTTGGTTGTGGTAGAACCCAATTATGGTATTGTCCTCACTTTTTTTGGAGAGTATGTCGGAACCTTGAAAGTAAATGGATTGCAATTCGTCAATCCCCTTTACAGCAAGCTGAAGATATCCCTTAGGTCTCAGAGCATAGAAAGTACCAGACTAAAAGTGAATGACAAGTTGGGAAACCCTATTGAGATCGCAGCAGTGATTGTGTGGCAGGTCAAGGATACCTACAAAGCCGTTTTCGAAGTAACCAACTTCAATGAGTATATCAAAAATCAGAGCGAAGCAGCGGTTCGACATCTTGCAACCAGTTACCCTTATGACAATATCGAAGACGAGACAGCACATATCACCTTGAGAGATGGTGGTCAGGCGGTGATTGAAATGCTGGAAGCCGAACTAAGCGACCGCCTATCCAATGCAGGCGTTTTGATCATTGAAGCCCGTATCAGCCATCTTGCCTATGCTGCTGAGATCGCCGGTGCCATGTTGCAAAGACAACAGGCAACCGCTATCGTTGCGGCAAGAACAAAAATAGTAGAAGGCGCTGTGGGCATGGTGGAAATGGCCTTATCGATGCTTTCTGAAAAAGAGATCGTAGCCCTTGATGATGAAAAGAAGGCAGCCATGGTCAGCAACCTAATGGTAGTGCTATGCGGTGAAAAAGCTGCTTCACCCGTGCTGAATACCGGAACCCTTTACTAATCTATTCTTATCGCCATGTCACTCATGAAGAAGAATTTTGTTTTGCGGATCAATGCAGATGCCTATAATGCCCTGGCGAAATGGGCCGAGGATGAATTCAGGAGTGTGAATGGACAAATCGAAATGATCCTCGACAAAGCGTTGAAGGAAAACAACAGAATGAAATCTGTGAGCATGAAAAACAAATCTTCGGCAAACAAGGCCATTCATGCCAAATCACAATAACAATTCATTGAACCTGACTCAGCATCATGTTCAATTGCTGATATCCCCAACACCAAAAGGTGAATCAGCTCGTGGATCATAATCTCGGTAAAAACCAATTTTTTTATCCTTAGAAATGGGCAGTCCGGCAGCTCCCTTAAAACCATCGTGGCAATCCACACTGAACTTGATAAAACTCAATTTGCCATCAGTCGGATCAAACTCCAATTTCTCAAAATTCAAATCGATCTTTTCTTTTTTCAGTCCTCCTTTTATTTTTTCTAGCACTGCCAAGGTCATGGATGCATCAAAAACAATCTCAACCCTATTCTTAATGATCAATGGTGGAGAAAATTTTACTGTGTCCGAAATGATCAATGGTGGGGTGAATTTTACTGTATCCGAAACGATCAATGGTGGAGTAAATTTTACTGTCTCCGAGGTTTTTGTTCTGCTTGGTAAGGCTTGCTTCCATTCTGCTTCTATCGGAACCTTTATGTAACCTCTTTCTTTTTCTGTCAAATAATTTTCGATACCCATGAGAATCTTGGATGCAATTTCTTCCTGTCGGGATTGCAAATGGGAAAAATCCTTGGGGTTCGTAATATAACCCGGTAAAACGATGACTGCCGGAACGGTGGAATGGTCTAGTATCCAAATTTTATCCTTCCTGGTTTTAATAGCTGAACTTTTGAATTCACCATCCAGTGAGAGCTTTAGCACTCCTGCCAAGTGCAGGCTTCTCAGAAAAGCCAGGGAACTCTGCTGGGGACAGTATATTTCCAATCCACTTCTCTGATTATTAGGAGAGGCATTCATATGAATGGAAACAAAAAGATCTGCCTTTTTCTCAACAGTATAGGTTGCTCTGTCAGCCACCTTAATGAATTCGTCTTTATCCCTTGACAACTCGAATCGGATGTTGGGGTTCTTGTTCAATGCGACAATTCTCTTGGCCATGGCCAAAGCCATTTCTGCTTCTGTTATACCGGTACTTGATTTTGCTCCAGCGTCCATACCGCCATGACCTGCATCTAATACTATGGTATATTGATTATTAACCGCGGGATGTTCAATGGTGACTCCATGTGTTCTGAACGCAAACAAGAAAAACAATGATGCGGCAATTGGTAATGCAATGATGCGCCTAAAATAACTGGATTGGGGTAAGCTGATTTGTTTTAACATCTTGATGCGTCTTTTGATGGGTGAAAAAAAGAAGGAATGGGTCAGGAGCGTTTGTTGCTGGGGATATGCTGCTGCCAACAACAGTGCTGCGAGCTGGGAACTGTCATTGTTCTCTATGGAACGGTCATCGGCTATGAATTCATGGATCAGGTACAATTCCTTTTTCAATATCCAGAAGATGGGATTGAACCAACCGATGATCATCATGGATTCCAGAAACAATTTATCTGCAGAATGTTTTTGGCGGGCATGAACCCATTCGTGTGCAAGCATTTGTTTTCCGATCTTACTTTCCAAATCAATGGTTCTGTTCCAAAATATGTAAGAAAAGAAAGAATAAGGGGTACCATTTGTGTCTGTTAGAATCAATTTTAGATCGTCTACATTCAAGGATGGATTTCTTCTAATGAGTTGATAGATCCTGATCAGTGAACGCACCAACCCAACAGCAACGATCAATGAAACAAAACTGATCAGTGCAATGAATACAAGACTCCAGTCAAAGGTTGGTGTAACAGCCAGCATCTTTTCTTCAAAACTGCCATTGTTGTCTGCAATGACCTCGAAGAGCTGATAGGGTTTATTCAAACTGCTGCTTTTGTTGTATGTCATCGTGATTTTAAATAGCGGAACGATCCATGAAAAAAGAACGATTGCAAGCAGATAGAATCGGTTGTAATAATGAAATTTGCGATCCTTCAATGCAATCAGGTAGTAAGCATAAAGCGCTGCGCTGCAAAGAATAACTTTCATCAAATAATACGCGATGGGTTGCATGTTGATTATTTTTTGTTTTTCATTTCTTTGAGCAATAATTCAAGGTCGGAAACCTTCAATTCTTTTTGCTGGATCATAAACGACACCACATCCGCAAAGGAGCCTTCAAAATACCCCTCAACAATCGATCGGATGGAGGACCCCGAATACTCCTCTTTGCTCACTTTAGGGAAATAACAGTGCACCCTGCCATGAACTTCATGATCTACATAGCCCTTTTCAACAAGGATTTTGATTACAGTGGAAACTGTATTGCTATGGGGTTTGGGCTCCGGCATGGCATCCAGAACATCCTTTAGATAGCCCTTTTCAAGCTTCCACAATACTTGCATTACCTGCTCTTCCGCCTTTGTTAATGACTTAACCATCTTTCAACTAATTTTATAGTTGAACAAACTTATAACTATTTATTTAGTTGTACAACTATTTTTTTAGTTATTTATTTTTTAGACGGATGCAACAGTATCCTTTGATACCTTGTCAAGATTCTGGAACGACTTCATGAGTGATAAAAATCAATTGATTGAGCAGTGCTTGAAGGGTAATGCCAAAGCACAACGAGACCTGTATGAGGAGTATGCCGGGATCATGCTGGGCGTATGCTTTCGCTATACCCGTTCCCTGGCAGATGCGGAAGACCTGTTGCAGGAAGGCTTTGTGAAGGTGTTCAAAAACCTGAGGCAGTACAACGGGAGCGGTGAACTGGGGGCCTGGATCAGGAGGATCATGGTGAATACGGCGATCAATGAGATCAAAAAATCCAAACTTTCTCTGATAAGCCAGGACGAGGAGCATGATTCAATACATCTGGCAACAACGGATGATCCAGAGATCCGACTCGCGGCAAAGGAAATCGCATCAACAATGCAGCTGTTGCCAGACGGATACCGAATCGTATTCAACTTGCACGCCATTGAAGGGTATGCATACAACGAGATAGCAGACTTGCTGAAGATCAAACCGGCAAGTGTCCGATCGCAATACCTGAGAGCCAGGATCTTATTGACTGAGCTTCTCCAAAAAGCGGAAGCCGAACAACAAAAACCTGTTGAAAATGAGCAATGAATTATTTGAAAAAAAGCTAGCGCAGGAACTGAAGGGGCTGAGCATGCAGCCTTCGGGAGCTGTCTGGCCACAGGTAGAAAAGAGGATTCAAAAAGAAAGGAAAAGAAGAATGATCTTTTGGTGGATCGTCTCTTCTAGCATCCTGATCGCAGGAACAGGCATTTGGCTTTCTGAAGAAAAGTCAACAAGAGATGAAGAAAAAACTTCTCATATTCTCTCCAAAAACACCATAGAGGATGCCTCTTCAAACAAAAAATTACCCATCAGCGAAGAGACGAACGCAGCACCGCCTTCTAGCCTACCCACAAAAGAAATACTGCATGAAGTTGATAATCGGTCTTCAAAAAAATGGCAGAATAGGTATCAGGAAGATAAAATACACCCGGAGGAATTTGATACTGAGCTCACATTGACTGCATACGCTCCCCAAAACAGGATGGCAAATCCAGTACCAAGAGCTGGCTTGATGAGCAATGGCTACACCACAGAAAACCTAACAGAAAAAATTGATGATACGATCATTGTAGTGAACTGCAACAACATTCCACCACCGACTCCTTTTCCTGAAAAAAAATTGAAAAACATTGAGCGACAACTCAATTTCAATGGATTTCTCTCCTTCCATGGAACCGGAGATCTTTCCGGTACAAACCTGGAATTTGGAATAGAAAGAAAATGGGGTAAACGTTATGGCTTTTATAACAACCTGGGGATCACCATCCATTCTGGGCAAGAAGCGGGTTTTGGAACACAATATCCTTTGCAACTCAACAGCACTTACAAAAGCCTGCAAACAGTCACAGCGGGTATTCAAACCATGCCCACGTTCTACCGCTACTCGAAACGCGGCGATCTGAAAATTGGAGCGGGACTGGTAGCCCGATACCAGATGACATCTTCCAGTATGTATGGGGCAAGGGGTATGGGACCAGGAACAAACCAGTATAGTTATAGTATCTATGAAGTTGATCCCAATACCTTCTCACTCGGATACCGGATCAGCGCTGATTTGCTGCTCTATGAAACAAAGAAAAACAAATTGGGCTTCCAACTTTATTTTCAAAATGATACGAGAGGAGATGCCTTAACAGGCATGGGGCTCTCTTTTCAAACCAAATACAAAAAGTAAGTGATGATGACCAGTACAATACATCCTTTGAAAGTTTCAGCATTCATGTATACAGTCATAATGCTGTTCTGTCTCCATCATTCTTTGTGCGCCCAGGAAGCCAAAAAAATAAGATTCCCAGAAAGAGCATTCGGATTGACTGCGGGGTTATCACATTACCAAAGTCAAAAAATCAGTGGATTTAACCTGGGCTTGCATCATCAAATCAACATTGGAAAGAAAACAATGTTCCACAACGATCTGCTGTTCACCATCCATTCCGGGAATGAGACTACTCACGATGCATCTTTACCCAATTTTGCCATCCTCACGGCCACCAATCCCTCGTTCAGGAGTGCTCCCTTGAAATATCTAACAGCCGGCATTCAAACATCTGCAGGAATTTCGATCAGCATGTTGAAAGGAAAAATCAGTGCAGGAACTGCTGCCCTGCTCAGATACCAGACTACTTCAAGACCGGAAGCCTATGTTTTCAATGTAGACGTTGTCAATACCACATCAGGCCCTCTCTATTCAACGAATTATCTGATCAACTCCATAAGACCCCATACCTTGGCAGCTGGAGCCATGCTATTCGCAGATATCCACTTGTTCAAAACAAAAATATTGGAGACAAAAGCAAGCCTGCAGTTTCAACTGGATAACCGTGGCGACAGGATCTTGGGTGCTGGGATCAAACTGCAGAAATCCTATAAAAAAACTTCCTGCTCTTCCAACTTGAAGATCTCTCCCACTTCTTTGTTGAACAACTTTGAGAGCTTGAGGGCCAAGACTGTTGATGGCACATACTTGGCTGATTCAATGGCATGGATGGTTTGTCGGCTCACGCCCAGGGCTTGCGCCAGCTGTTCTTGTGTCAGGTTGTGAATGGCCCGCTCCACTTTCAAACTATTTTTCATCAGCGGATATCATTTTGTTTTTGAAGAGAATGAGATTGAAGCGTCCAATAAATATAATCAGCACAGTAAACATATTGTAGATCATCACGTGCAAAAATCCCATTCCATAAACAAAGATGAAAGATAGCAATAGCAAAACATAATTGACCCAGACCGCCCACATCAGGGAGGACAAGCGAAGATTGGCGATATACTCATCCTCATTTTTTTCCTTGGAAAAACCCACCATCATGGCACCAATAATGAATACAACCCCTACAAGCGTATTGGTGATATCAGTGGAGATGATTCCAAAATGTTTATTAGAACCGAGGATCTCATCATTGTACAAGGCAAAAACTTTGGATTGAATTTGGAACTTGGATTCGAAATCAGTCAGCATGATAAAGATTCCGACCAATGCAGATGGAACCAACAAAATCCATCCGATCAGCTTGAATCGGTTGGGGAGTAAGATTTGTTTGAACATACAGTATATTTTACCAAAAGTAAAGTTTTATTTACATTTAGTAAATTATTTTTTACTTATATGCTAAAAAAAAGAGCGGCTTGCGCCGCTCTTAACCAAATAAACAACTCATGACCTCTGTGGCCTGGACAGACCCGGAATCCTATCATGAATCAGTTCTTCTTGCTTGTTATCTCAATAACTCCATTCTTAGCTCTTTCACCATATTTTCGAGTTGCATTTTCCCCTTTGAGAACATTCATGGACTGAATTTTATCTGGTGTGATGCCTTTCATTTCATCACTGCTGATCTCCCTCCCATCCACTATATACAGAACATCTGTTGGCAGAAGCTTATCCTCTATTTTCTCTCTTCTTGTGATAACATACATTTTCTTGCCGCCTTCTTCCATAATATTAATGGTAACTACATCTTGCTTTTCCATGGCTTTATCGGCAATGGATTTATCAAAAGTTTTCAAGGTATGGAGCCTATATCCGTCAGAAGTCAACACGGTCTCTGATCCTTCACCGACAGCAATGATCTCTTTGGGACTGATCGTTTTTGGAAGTGCGTGACCAACTACCGTAATCACCCCATCCTGGTTCTTGGGCAGGGGATGACCCACTACCGTGATCGGCTCATTATTATTTGGAATTGCTGCAATGGCTCCGGATTTACCTTTTTTAGTGGTTAACAAAAGTACTCCATTGGCACCCCTGGTTCCATACAATGCCTTGGAGGATGGATCTTTCAGTACGGTGATGCTTTCAATATCGGTAGGTTTGATTGCATTCATGTTATCCGTTGGCACCCCGTCGACAACGATCAATGGTGTTCCTGCGATATTAGTACCTTGGACAAAGAACAATGAATCTGCAGAAAAACGAATGGAGTCGACGCTGAATTTCATTTTACCATTGGCAGACAGAGGCGGCGGTGGAGGAGGTACCAGGTCCTGTCTTCTTGCCCTGAATATTTCCTTTTTGGTCTTGGGATCCTTGAAAATTGCCCAATCGCCGTTCCAGGAAACCGTGTACCCTTTGCCAACAGTATCTACCTTGGTAATGAATTTCTTGCCAGTTGTATCATACGCATCTATGCTTCTGCTGTCTGATACTAAATCATTTTGACGTATCTCCGGTGAATTGAACTGTTTGACAGTGAAGGAGGACAGGATGACCAAACCTGCTGCAATGGGCAATACCAGCAATCTGCGCAGATAGCTGTAACTTGTTTTTTTGGATGATGTGAGCATGATAATTCTTCTTTTGATGGATGAGTAAAAAAATGATTGTCCCGTTGAAAAAAAATTAGATTGATAGTGGGTTTGGAGAAGCATGGCCGCCAATGCTGAGGCATCTTCTTCGGTAACCGCTTTTTCGTCGGCAATGAATTCATGAATGACTTCAAGCTCTTTGCGGATGATCCAAAAAAATGGATTCATCCAAAACATAGCGCTCAAAAAGGAGATGAACAGCTTGTCATGGGTATGGTGTTGCTCCATATGCGTAAGCTCATGCCGCAGGATCTGTCGCCCGGTTTCATCAGTCAGGTTGATGTCATCCCGCCAAAACAGGTTCTTGAAAAAAGAAAAAGGAGCGTCCTCGTTTTGGGTTTCAATAAAGTCAAACCCTTCCATCGGCGTAACCTTTGCACATGACTTGATTGAATAGATCTTTCTTATGCCATGTATCATCATGGCCACCAATACAAATGATATCAGCAAAAGGCCTACAAAAAGGAGCTTTTCATATGAGAAGGCCTTTTCAGAAGGGACCATTCTACCTGGCCGATCAATAAAGATCAACACTTCCTTTGCCGATACGGAAGACGGCTCATACACAGTAAACCAATTGAAATCAAGTATGGGCAAAACCAAACTGAGCATTATGGTTGAGATCAAATAGAATCTGTTATAATAATGAAAGCGGGTATTTCTCAATGCTAACCAATAGTAACCCATCAAAATCCCGGATACCAGGATCGACTTGAGGATGTAAATGTATACGGCTTCCATGGTGATTATTTTTTCTTTTTGAGTTGCTTCAACAACAATTCAAGATCCTCGACCGACAGTTTCTTTTTATCAACCAAAAAAGAAACCACCTCCCGGTAAGAACCTTCAAAGTACCCCTTGGCGATACCGGCAATGGACCCGGAAGTATATTCATCCCTGGAAAGCAAGGGATGATAAAAATGATAGCGTGTCGGTGTTTTCACACCCACCACACCTTTCTCCACCAAAATCTTCAACAGCGTGGCAACCGTGTTGTGGTGCGGCTTTGGCTCAGGCATCGCATCAACAATATCCTTCAGGTATCCGCCCTCTTCCAAACTCCAGAGCGACTGCATGATCTGCTCTTCTGCGCGGGTCAATGATTTGTTCATAACTAAATATTTAGTCTAAATTAAAACTAAAGTTTTAGTTTTCAAAATAATTTTTAAAAATATTTTTATTGGCCAGATCCAAAGCATCCTCATATTCAACCTGAACTCAATTAACTTCGCAGCCATGTATTCACTGATCAGGAACATATTGTTTCGCATGGAGGCTGAAAAGGCCCACTACTTTGCGATGAACCTGCTCAGGACTGCCTGCTCCATTCCTGGCATCAAAGGCATCATCCAACAATTCTATCAGCCTGACAACAGTGGTCTAGAGAAAAAAATGTTCGGACTCGTTTTCAAAAACCCAGTGGGTCTTGGAGCAGGGTTCGATAAAAATGCCCGGTACCTGAGAGAACTGGAATGCCTGGGCTTTGGATTTGTAGAGATTGGCACAGTCACTCCCCTCCCACAGGAAGGCAATGAAAAACCAAGGCTATTCCGCCTGCCAAATGACAAAGCCCTGATCAATCGGATGGGTTTTAACAATGATGGGGTGAAAGAAGTGAAACAAAGGCTAGAAGCGTGGAAGGAGTTCTGCAAGAGACAAGGAACGAGGGAAGAGGGACAAGGGACAAGGGACGAGGGACAAGGAACAAGGATGATCATTGGCGGCAACATCGGCAAAAACAAGATCACCCCCAATGAAGATGCCTGGAAAGATTATGAGATATGCTTCAATGAACTCTTTGAGGTAGTCGACTACTTTGTAGTCAATGTAAGTTCTCCCAATACACCGGGTCTTCGTGAACTGCAGGAAAAAGATTCCCTCCTGAAGATCCTGGGTACCCTGCAAGCAAACAACACGCAAAGAACAAACCCAAAACCCCTGCTGCTTAAAATTGCTCCGGATCTTACCGATGGCCAACTGAAAGACATCGCAGACATTGCCGCCACTGTTCATCTGGACGGACTGGTTTCGAGCAATACCACCATCTCAAGAGAAAAACTTTCGCTCCCATCAAAACAGCAAGCCGATAACATTGGCATGGGCGGACTCAGCGGAAAGCCCTTGAAAGAGGCATCAGATGAAGTGTTGAGAAAGTTGGTGGAATATACTGGCGGGAAAATCCCCATCATCGCCAGCGGTGGCATCTTCACTGGCAATGACGCCAAAGACAAACTCAATCTTGGTGCGGAGCTGGTGCAGGTATGGACCGGATTCATTTATGAAGGCCCCGCGATCGTTAAAAAAATTACCAAAAAACTCAACTCAACAACATGACCTCTTTGCTTACCGCGGATTCCCTGATCAGTCTTATTACCCTTGCCCTCTTGGAAATTGTGTTGGG
>RFVQ01000110.1 GCA_009922495.1 Chitinophagia bacterium | reverse complement strand
GGCCAGTTTCCATTGTCGGTGAACTCATCCTTGGCCAATCCGAAGTTGGCCATCTCTTTTCTCACAGCAGCAGGAACGGCCGTATCATTGGCAAGGAAATACAGGTAACCTTTTTGATACAATTCATGTGCCTTGATAATCTCCCTTCTTCTCTCATAGCTGGCTTCAGGATAATCATAGTTGCCGCCAATATAGTCGCTGCTAAAGGGACCGTGGTTGTTGGTATCTGTTTTGCGGTTGGGGATGGTATCAAATTTTGAAAATACTTCTTTTACATCTCCCCATCCTGCTGCAAAGGCCCTGGCCAGCAGTTCATACCGACTGCGATCATATCCTTCAGGCTTGGGAAATGGAATGCGGTTATCGGGATGGTTGCTCATGCAAAGCCTGAAACAATAGGCCTGCAATCTTTTATCACCACTCCCCTTGGCACCCGGTGGCGCTGCGCTGATCTCCGGGAGCAGTCCGCTTGAAGGAACACCCGGTATTTTATAAGGATCTACTCGTTGCATGAAATAATGCCGGTGCTGGAACACACCCGTCTGCACCCCATTCCATTGTTCGCCATAGACATCGTTCCCTTCTCTACCCACCGTGTAGCTGATGCCTGCCGCTGCCATCAGATCACCTTCATAGGTAGCATCGATAAACATTTTTCCTTTGTAGGTCTTTCCGCTCAGGGTTCGCAGCGAAATGATTTTTCCATCCTTTGTGACAACTACTCCCTTTTTTCTATCGAGCCACTCATCCCTCCGGATATCCAGTTTGTTTTCTTTCACAAAGTCCTCAAATACTTTTTCTGCTGCATGTGGTTCAAAGATCCACATGGTTTTATAGGTACTATCGAGTGCCACCGTGGCCTGTCCAACGTTACCATACTTACTCTTTTTCTCCCAACGCCAGTTCTTTTCGTCATTGTAGTGAAGGAAAAGGCGGTGATAGAAATCCCTTGCCAATCCACCGATCACGGTCTTGTTTCCGGTATCGGTAAATCCCAATCCGCCGGAAGACATACCGCCCAAATGAATATCAGGAGACACAACGATCACGGATTTTCCCATGGCTTTGACTTGCACAGCAGCCACTACTGCAGCAGCTGTCCCGCCATAAATGATGACATCCGCTTCCAATGCAGGTTTAGCAGTGGGCGTAGCCATGCCACAAAAGAAAATGATCCAGGCCAGAAGAGGGAGCAATCGTGGGGGAAAAGACATCATACAAACGCAGAATAATGAGCAAACAATTTACAACATTCCCCCATGCCATCCACGCTTAAAAATGATTTACTACTGCTTTAAGGCGTTGAACAGGATCTCAGCAGGATGGAAACTTTCCTTGCCGGTTCCATCTTTGATCTGATGGCGACAACTCGTGCCGGAGGCAGCTACCAAAACATGGTCTTCCAAGGATCTGACCGACTGGAACAAGACCAGTTCACCAATCTGCATGGAAACATCATAGTGCTCTTTTTCATAGCCAAAGGAACCGGCCATGCCGCAACATCCTGAAGGTATCAAACGGGCTTCATAATGCTCCGGAAAAGAGAGGGCTCTTTTGGTGGGCGTCATGGAAGCAATGGATTTCTGGTGACAATGCCCGTGAACTTTGATATTTTTTTTCTCTGTGGTGAATTGATCTTTTCTGATTTTTCCATTGTCTGCTTCTTGCATGAACCATTCCTCCAACAGGAGTGCATGTTTTGCGATTTTCTTGGCGGTCGTTCTATTTGGCTCATCGGCCAAAGCAATGAATTCATCCCGAAAACCCAGGATGGCTGATGGCTCAATACCCACAAGTGGTGTTGCAGCATCAATCAGATCCCCGAATATCCGGATCTGTTCATTGACCAACTTCTTCGCTTCCCGGATCAATCCCTTTGACAAATAGGTCCTTGCACTATCAGGATGCTGCAGCATGATGACTTCATACCCCAACGCTTCCATGAGCAGGATGGCTTTCTTCCCTACTGCCACATCCTGGTAATTGGTGAACTCATCACAATAAAAAAATACCCTGCCTAAATATTTGAATCCTTCTGCGAACTTTTGTTTTTTTCTTTTTTCAAACCATTGCCGGAGTGTTTCATTCGCTACGAGGGGCAATGATCTTTTCGGATGAAAGCCAATCCAGTTGTTCATCGCTCTTCGGATGATGGGTTGAGCAACCATGGCATTGTAGATGCTGGAAAAACGTGATGCCAGCTTCATCTGCCTACTGAAATGGGCGATCAGTCGCGTGCGGAAAGGAACGCCATGCTTGTCATGATAAGACTGCATGAATTCCCCTTTGAGTTTGGATACATCCACGCTGCTGGGACATTCTGATTGACAGGCCTTGCAGGATAGACAGAGATCCATGACCTCTTTCACTTCTTCGGGTGAGACATTATTGCCCTGATCACCCGTTAAGTATTGCCGCAACACATTGGCCCTGGCACGAGTAGTATCTTTTTCGTTGCGCGTTGCCATATAACTGGGACACATCGTGCCGCCACTGATATGCGACTTGCGACAATCACCGGAACCACTGCATTTTTCTGTAAGCTTCAAATAGCCTTCCTGATCCGTAAAATCATAAACCGTTGCCAGTGGTTTCGCCGTCTCTGTTTTTACACCATAACGCAGATGGGTATCCATTGCAGGCGTATCCACGATCTTGCCCTTGTTGAATATGCCCTGCGGATCGAAGATCTGTTTGACTTCCCTGAACAGGGTATAAACCTTTTCGCCCATCATGTGCGGGATGAACTCGCCCCGCAACCTGCCATCGCCATGTTCGCCCGACAAAGAACCGCGGTACTTCTTTACCAGCAAAACAGTATCAGATAATAGTTGTCGGAATAATTTAACTCCCTCAGCCGTTTTCAAATTCAGGATGGGTTCCACATGCAATTCACCAGCGCCGGCATGGGCATACATGGAATATTGCACGCCATGATGTTCCAAGAGTTTTGACAAATCATCAATATAGTTGGGAAGATCTTCCGGATGCACGGCACAATCTTCGATCAGGTTCACCGGTCTTGCATCTCCCGGAAGATTGCGCAAAAGACCCAGTCCTGCCTTCCGGACTTCCCAGGCCGACTGACAGGCCTCTCCTTCCAGAATGGGGAATGCATATCCCAATCCCTTCGCCTTGCATGCAGCAATCAATGCATCACATTGCTTCAAAATACTTGTCTGATCCTGATCAAAGAATTCCACCATCAGGATCGCCTTGGGATCTCCTTCAATGAAGGAACGTTTCGAAGAAAGATCCGGATGCGACTTTGTGAACTGCAAAATAAAATCATCCACCAACTCAGATGCGGCGCAACGTTGTTCCAAAGCAACAAGGTTTGCATGCATCGCATCTTGTATGGTTAGGGTGTGGATAGCCACCATGGCCACATGAGCCGGTGGTAGATCGATGAGATTCAGTTTGGCTTCTGTGATAACACAAAGCGTGCCTTCTGCACCCGCGATCAATTGGCCAATATTGAGATCTTGCTTGGCTTCGAGTGCATTGCTCAAGATATCGAGTGCATACCCTGTATTTCTTCTTTTGATGTCGCGGCGCGGAAATCCTTCAGCAATAGCTTTTCTGTTGTCCGCATCACCCAGCAAGAGGCCCAATGCATGGTAGATATGGCCTTCCGCATCATCTTGTGCTGATTTTTTGTTCCAGTCCTCACGCGTTGTTTTTTCAAAGACAACTTCTTTGCCATCATTCAAAATAGCCTTGACTTCCAGCAGATGGTCTCTGGTATTTCCCCAGATGATGGAATGCAATCCGCAGGAATTGTTACCGATCATTCCCCCGATCATGGCACGGTTGGCCGTGGAGGTTTCCGGACCGAACATGAGTCCGAAGGGTTTCAGGTAAGCATTCAGATCATCCCTGATCACACCGGGTTGCACCCGCACCCATTTTTCTTCTACGTTCAATTCAAGAATCTCTTTGAAATGAACCGACAGGTCCACCACCAATCCACTGCCCACTACTTGCCCTGCGAGTGAAGTTCCTGCCGCACGAGGGATCAGTGTTATATTGTTTTCAGTTGCAAATTTGACCAGTTGCTGCAAATCCTTGATCGATCGCGGGATGGCGACTGCTATTGGCATTTCCTGGTATTCCGATGCATCAGTGGCATATACCCTGCGGATGGCCTTGTCTACACCTTCTTCATTGAAATACAATTCACCGGAAAAATCCTTGACCAATGTATCAAACATGGTTGACAAGTTCGTTCATTTTATGCAAACCCTAAAACCGACATCATCTTGGATTTTCACCATAACATCTAAATGGGTATATTGAAAAGAAAAAAACATGAGATTGCTGATCCGTTTTCTTACTGCCACAATGTTTTTGCTGATGACCGATGGGGTTGCTGCACAAAACGAAAACATGGATGAAAGCAAAGTGAATCCTTATACGCTTCCGGATTTGCTCAGCAGCAATGGGAAGAAAATTTCAAACGTCAAGCAATGGGAACGATCCAGAAAACCTGAAATCCTATCCCTTTACCAACAGCATGTTTATGGTAGGATTCCGGGACGGCCTTCAGCCATGCACTTTATCACCACCAGCATCGACAGGAATGCCTTGCAAGGCAAAGCCACCCGAAAAGAAGTGACCATTCATTTCACAGCTGGAGAGCAAGGTCCATCGCTGCATTTGCTGCTCTGGATTCCCAATGAAAGGATCAAGTCGCCTGTATTTGTGGGACTCAATTTTGATGGCAACCATACCACCCATGCGGACTCCACTATTACAGTAACAGAAAAATGGAAGACTACCAGCAAAAACAAAGCAATCCTCCGGGGTTCACAGTCAACACGCTGGCAGGTGGACACGCTCATTGCACATGGCTATGGATTGGCAACGGCTTGGTATCAGGATGTTGAGCGTGATGATTCAACGGGTTGGCAAACGGGCATAAGGACAACACTTCAGGAATCCCTTCAGATCACACCCAAAGAGTGGGGAGCACTGGCCGTTTGGGGATGGGCAAACAGCAGGATCATGGATTACCTGGAAACAGATGAACAGGTTGATGCAAAACGGGTAATCCTTACAGGCCATTCCCGCTTGGGTAAGGCAGCCCTCTGGGGAGCCGCCAACGACAAGCGGTTTGCCGCCATCATTTCCAATAATTCTGGTGAAGGCGGGGCCGCATTGGCAAGACGCAATTTTGGTGAAGATGTGAAACGCATCAACCGTGCTTTCCCACATTGGTTTATCGGTAAGTTCAAAGATTACAGTTTTGCCGTTGACCAACTACCCGTAGACCAACACATGCTTCTCGCAACGATGGCTCCCCGACCCTTGTATGTAGCCAGTGCTTTGGAAGATGCATGGGCAGACCCGAAGGGTGAATTCCTGAGTGCATGGCATGCCAGCTCTGCTTATGCATTGTACGTCAAAAAGGGACTCCCCTCTTCCAACATGCCTCCTGTAAACAGTCCTGCCGGTAAATGGGTCCGCTACCATATCCGAACCGGTAAACACGATGTCACCCTTTTTGATTGGCAGCAATACATTGATTTTGCGGATGAATACGTGAAATGATTTTGAATCAACACTGATTTCAAAAACTGCTGATCTTCTCAGATATCTGATCCAGTACTTTGAACGCTGTCTCCGCCATGAGATTGCCTTTGTTGTCAAGCAGGGGATTGATCTCAGTCCATTCCATGCAAATCACCTTTCCGCTTTGCCAGAAAGCGTCTATGATCTCGCTGATCTCATGTGCCTGAAAACCGGTAGGGACAGGCGTTCCCGTTCCATAGGAGACACTGTCGCAGTCCATAGAATCCACATCAAAGGATACATAGATCATGTCGCAGGCTTGCAATTCCTCGAGGCATTCCTGCACACAGGCATTGATTCCTCGGTAACGAACTTCCTCCACGCGGTAAACCGGAATATTGTGACGCTGGATGGTGCGCATCTCTTCTTCTTCGAAATCGCGCAGGCCAAAATAGTTAAGGTGATGGGGTTCAGCTTTGGGGCCAGCAACACCCAGGTCTTTCATGCTGTTCCAGTAAGTGATGGTTCCTTCTTCGATCTGGTTGATGCGGTTCTCAAGATTGTCCAATCCCAGCGCTGCTGCCAGTGGCATGCCATGGATATTGCCTGATGGTGAGGTGTAGGGTGAATGAATGTCAGCATGTGCATCCAACCAGATGATGCCCAATTTTTTTTCGGGAAAAGCAGCCTTGATGCCACTGATGGTTCCCAAGGCAGAGGAATGATCGCCTGATAAAACAATCGGAAAATTGCCCTGAACCAGTGAAGCTTTCACTGCCTTCGCAACCCTTGCGCATTGTCCATATACATGCTCGATCCTTTTGGCGAAGGTGAAAGTATTTTTCTGGTAGATGGTTTCGTTATGGGTCTCCACGTCCACATAGGCATGTCGATGGAAATAATCATTGCCGGCATTGATGGCTGCGATTTCCATCGCATCAACCCCCATGTCTGAACCGCGTGTCCCTGCTCCAATATCGGATCTGTTCTTGATGAGTTCGATGTTCATGTTGCAAAATTAAGACAGGGAGTCAACGAACCATGAACCGTTCATCAACTCCCTGTTAAATTTTTAGAAAAGGAAACTTAAAGTAACAATATCAGAGCTTGATCACATCCCCTGTGCGAACACTGTCATCACAGGCAAAAGCGATGCGCAGGCTGTTGACCGCATCTTCTACGTGATCGGTCAAGTCAATATCTTCTAGGATGGCTCTTAAAAAGTAAGCCTGTTCTCTGTTGCAGAGCTCTTGGTGATCGGGTTCATCTGTCAGATCGATCCAATCGTCCTTTTTGATGAACTCATTTTTATCATCGATATCCGCATGATGCCAGCGCAGGGATTCCGTCTTGGTATGGGCATCCACCGAATCTGATTTGCCTGCACCACCGGCATCTTTGGCCACAATGGAAACACAGCCTTTCGGTCCGACCACATCCTTCACAAAAAAGGCGGTCTCACTCATCATGGGTCCCCATCCTGCCTCATACCATCCCACAGACCCATCCTCAAAACGGATCTGGAGCTGTCCGTAGTTGTAATTGCCCTCCGGAATATCATTGGTCAGTCTTGCACCAATGGCACTCACTTGCACGGGCTTCGAACGGACCATCTGGCACATGACATCGATGTAGTGAACGCCACAGTCCACAATAGGACTCAAACTTTTCATCAGGTTGCGGTGCACATCCCACATATATCCATGGCTCTGCTGGTTCAGGTTCATCCGCATCACCAGGGGCTTGCCCAACTGTTGTGCGATGTCA
>RFVQ01000109.1 GCA_009922495.1 Chitinophagia bacterium | reverse complement strand
TTCTCTGCATCCAGTGCAGGTGCATCTTTTGGTGCCCCTTCACCGTTCCCAACACCAAGCCTTCCTGCCGCCAACGCAGCCGGTGTGGTGACATTGGAGACCAATACATCGTTCATCATTCTTCCTGAAAAACCAATGAAGAAAAGAATGAATGATATCCGTGTAGGTTTCTTTGCAGACGACTATACCATTTACAGTGATGATCAGCAAAAAGTCGAAACTGAAGACTTCATCGTTCGTTGGAGACTGGAGCCCAAACCTGAAGACGTTGAAAAATGGAAAAGAGGTGAATTGGTTGAACCCAAAAAACCGATCGTTTATTATATAGACCCCGCTACTCCCAAAAAATGGAGGCCCTATCTTATCAAAGGCGTAAACGATTGGCAGGCTGCTTTCGAAAAAGCAGGTTTCAAAAATGCCATCATGGGCAAGGAATGGCCTGAGAACGACAGCACCATGAGTTTGGAAGATGCTCGTTTCTCTGTCATCCGCTATTTCGCGTCCGATATTGCCAATGCATATGGACCGAATGTACACGATCCCCGCAGTGGAGAGATCATCGAAAGCCATATCGGCTGGTATCACAATGTGATGAGCCTGGTACACGACTGGTATTTTGTTCAAGCCGCAGCCGTGGATCCTGATGCACGTAAAATGACATTCGATGATGACCTAATGGGCAACCTTATCCGTTTTGTCTCTTCTCATGAAGTGGGACATACACTGGGTCTTCGTCACAACATGGGATCCAGCAGCAAAACGCCCGTTGAAAAATTGCGCGATAAGAAATGGGTAGAAGAAAATGGACATACGGCTTCCATCATGGACTATGCCCGTTTCAATTATGTGGCACAGCCAGAAGACAACATCAGCAAAGCTGGTTTGTTCCCCCGCATTGGCGACTACGACAAGTGGGCGATCGAATGGGGTTATGGTTATGGCGCTGATGATGTTGATGCGGATACCAAGCAACGCAACAAACTCTACAATGACCGTCTGGCAAAGAACCCAAGGGTTTGGTTTGGCACCTATGAATATGGCAACATGTCTGATCCTCGCACCCAAAGTGAAGACCTGGGTGACAATGCCATGAAGGCCAGCGAATACGGTATCAAAAACCTTAAACGCATTGTTAGCAATCTTCCGGAATGGACCAAAGAGGAAGGAGATCGTTATGAGAACCTTGGACAAATGTACCGTCAGGTTGCTACTCAATTCAACCGCTATATCGGCCACGTAAGCCGCAACATCGGTGGATATTATGAAACCCCCAAGAGTGTAGAACAAAGCGGCAATGTTTATGAGGTAACCCCCAAGGCCGTTCAAAAAGAAGCCGTTGCCTTCTTGAACAATCAGCTTTTTGCGACTCCCACCTGGATGTTGGACAACAAGATCCTTGACAAAATCAGCAGCCCCTTGTCTGATCAGTTGGGCAGTATTCAAGACAATACCCTGGCCAGTGTTCTTTCCGCTGCACGCCTGACCAGAATGGCAACCGAAGCCAACAGGTTTGCGGATGCATATGGAGTGGATGAACTGTTGGGTGATCTGAAAAAAGGCATCTGGTCTGAACTTTCTTCCAAGAAGAAAATTGATGGCTACAGAAGGAACCTTCAGAAATCCTATGCAGAAAGAGTCATCTCCCTTCTGGGTAATACCGGTAGCAGCTTGACCATCAGCATGACCGGTGCGATTTCATCCGGACCAGACCCCAAGAAAACAGATGTTACTTCTATTGTTCGCGCCCATCTGAGCAGCCTCAGAACCGAGGTTCTTGCTGCCTCAGCTGCCATGCCCGATGCCATGAGCAAGTACCATCTTCAGGATGTTGCTGAACGAATCAAAAGAGCATTGGATCCAAAATAATCCAAGACAACCTGATACAAAAAAGCCTCTCAATCTTTGAGAGGCTTTTTTTATACAACAACCGACACCCCATCTATTCATATCTCAGTGCAACAATGGGGTCCAATTTAGCAGCCTTCATGGCTGGATAAATACCTGCAATCAGCCCTACAGCTGAACAAATGATGATCCCAATGCTGATGATTCCCCATGGAATAAAAAAGGGGGTATCCATCAAGCTGCCCACAAGGTTTCCGATGATCACACCCAACAAAATACCGATGCAAGCTCCCAGCAAACTGATGAGGGTGGATTCAAATAAAAATTGAGCACGAATGGAACCTCTTTTGCCGCCCAGCGCTTTGATCAATCCAACTTCTTTGGTACGCTCAGAAACTGCCACCAACATGATATTCATGAGTCCAATGGCAGCTCCTATCAGGGTTATGAAGCCAATGGCTGCAGCAGCAAGGGAGATGGTACCCAGCAGTTTGATGAAGGTCTCAGCAATGCTATCGCTTCTGTCTATGTAGAAATTATTATCGTCATCTGACTTCAAACCCCTCACCACCCTAAAGGCCCCTTCCGCTTCCCCAATCGCAGCTTCCAGCTGGTTCACATCTGCAACCATGATTGCCAGTAAATAGGATTGGTTTTTATTGGCATATCGCTGCCGGACATTCGTGTAGGTAGAAAAAATAACATTGTCTGCCTGCAGGAAAGCACTGGAGCCTTTTTCTTTGGTCACACCAATCACACGATATTTGTTTCCCCCTACCCTTATGACTTTATCTATAGCACGCTCAGTTTTTGATCCGAAAAGCTTGGAGGCAACATCCTTTCCGATGATACAGATGTCTTGTCCGCTCTCTACATCCTTTTTATTGAAGTTCCTTCCATAGGCTATCTCGTACCCATTCAATTGAAGATAATTTTCATCACCCCCATTGACCGATACGGTAGGATTGGTTTTTTTGTTTTCGTAATTGACAACCATGCTTCGGGGACCATTCAACCCAATACTCACACTTCCCGGATAATCAAATTTTTCCTTGAACTGTTGTGCCTGGTGATAGGTAATGATCTTGCCTGTATTAGACTTTTTATCCCTTCTCCCGCTCTTGGTATTGGATTTGGTTACATTGGCGCCTCTGTCTCCTCCACCAAACATTCTTCGTTCTTTGTAACGGATGCTGAAGGCGTTGGCCCCCATTGTCGAAAAACTATCCCTAAGACTGCTGTTCATGGCTTCAATAGCCGTGATGATACCCACCAATGCCATGATGCCAAAGGCAATGATTGCAACGGTGATGCCAGTTCGAAGCTTGTTGGCCTTTACAGTTCTCCAGGCAAGTGAGAGGTTGTCTAACAATTTCATGCTGTAAAAATAAACACGAAACAGGTCCCCCACCCAAAAGAATGATGAACGGGAATGAAAAAATGCGGATAGGCTGCTATATCAGAGCAAAAGGGTGACCCAATCCGGATGAATACCCAGTAGGATTAAGATCAGCGATGCGACAAGGATAGACCATCTGAAACCCTTGGAAAATGGAATCGCTTCTCCTTCTGTGGGCTGTTTGAAATAAATGGCCTGTAAAACCCTGAAATAATAATAAACACTGACTGCCGCCCCCAAAATGGCAATTGCTGCCAGCCAAAGCATTCCTCCATCCTTGATCACAGCCAACAGCATGTAATATTTGGCAAAGAAACCAGCGGTAAGGGGGATACCAGCCAGTGAAAGAAAGGCGATGAGCAAGGCAAGGGAGACCATCGGTTCTTTTTTACCCATGCCATTGAAAGCCTCGATGGTATGATCCTTCAGCTTCCCTAGAACGGAAAAAATAACAATGGTGGCAATGCTATAGGCAGCAAAATAAAGGATCATGCCCTGTTTGGCATATACATTCAATGCAAATACTCCCAACAACATAAAGCCCGCTTGGGCGATGGATGAATAGCTCAGCATGCGCTTGACACTTTGCTGGAATACTGCGGTTATGTTACCAATGATCAAGGTAAGCGCAGCAATGATGGCAACCAGGAGCTGCCACTCGGTTTGTATCTTTCCAAAAGCGGATTCAAATAATTTTAAGAATGCAAAAAAACCAGCAGCCTTAACGATGGTGGCCATGAAAGAAGTGAAAACCGTAGGAGAACCATCGTATACATCGGGTGTCCAAAAATGAAAGGGCGCTGCAGAAACTTTAAAGGACATGGATGCGAGCAACAGCACAAAGCCAATGATCTTCATGGGAGAGAGTACGGTGACTCCAGCATTGATTCCTTCTACAAAGAAAGTGCCAGTATCACCATAAAGGAAAGCAATACCCATCAGCATGAGTCCTGTTGAAAAAGAACCCATCAAAAAATATTTGAGCGCTGCTTCATTGCTCCTGAGATCCTGCTTGTTGCTTCCTGCCAAAACATAGAGCGGTATGGATACGATCTCAATGCCTATGAAGAGGGTCAACAAGGATCGAAAGCCGGCAATCACTGCGATACCGGAGAGAATAAAGAACAGAAGGGCGTAGAGATCGGAAGGTGTTCTACCCGCCTCTTCGATCTCTTTGGCTGATAATACAAAATAGAGAAAGGTTGCAAAAAGAATGACTGTATTGAAAATGAGTCCGAATGAATTGTAGGCCAACATGCCCTTGGTGTCGATCATGAAGAAGGAAAGTCCAACGTATTCAAGCCAGTTGGAAACGAGAACAGCCAGGATTCCGATGAGGGCAATGATGGAAACAGTACGTTTTTCCTTTGTCATGAATCCCACGTACATCATCAAAACACCCCATAAAGCAGCTACTATGATCGCATTCATATTCTCGCGTATTTTAAATAGTGACAAATCGGTTTACAATGAGTCCGACTGTTTCATAAATCATTTTAAAGAAAGGTGCTGGATATATACCAACAGCAAAAATCAGGAAGGTCAAAGATGCCAGCACAAATACTTGCCATTTGTTGATGTCCTTGAACTCACCAACGGAAACAGCAACAGCGCCAAAAAATACATTTTTGACCATGTTCAGTGTATAGACGGCAGACAGGACGATGCTAACACCTGCCAGTGCTGCAACCCAAGGCTTGAACTGATACAGTCCATTGAAGATCATAAACTCACCCACAAAAGCATTGGTAAGTGGAAGGGCAATATTGGCGAAGGCTGCGATGACAGCGAAAATGGCGAGCATCGGCGCTTTCTTGGCTACTCCTCCCAATCCGGAAATCGAACTGACACCGGTTTGTTTTTCCACTATATCAGCAACAGCCCATAGTGCAACGATGTTGATACCATGGTTGAACATCTGGAGCACAAGTCCGTGCATGGCCACATCCCTCAGGGTAAAGGCGCCTGCTGCCATCAGACCTATATGGGCGATGGAAGAATAGGCAATCAGTCTTTTGATATTATCCTGACGAATCGCTACAAGAGAAGCATAAATCATGCCTATCACAATTGTGATGATGATCGCAGTATTGAAATGCCTGACTGCCATGGGGAAGAGCGGGAGCAGCCACCGCAACAAACCAAACAAGCCCATCTTTACCATCACGCCACTGAGCACCATTGTCACAGGTGTAGGAGCTTGTTCATAGGCTTCAGGCTGCCAGGTATGCAATGGGAAAATCGGCATCTTGATGGCAAAGGCAATGAAGAAAAGAAAGAATAGCCAGTACTGTTCCGCCAAAGAGAGTTGAACATTGTAAAAGGCCACCAAAGAAAAACTTCCGGTACTGGTCTTGAGGTGCATGTACAGAATGCCTACCAACAAGAACAGGGAACCCAGGAAAGTGTAAACAAAGAATTTAAAGGTAGCCTTGATCCTGCGCTCTCCTCCCCAGATGGAAGAAAGAAAATATACCGGAATCAATGCCAATTCCCAGAAAAGATAAAACACAAGCGCATCTGTAGCCATGAATACACCCATCAATCCGCACTGGGCCAATAACATGAGACCGAAAAACCTGTTGGCATTCTCATAGCGATCAGCAGGCACCAGCAAAAAAACAACCGGAAATACAAGGGCAGTAAGAAGACAAAGCAACCTTGTCAAACCATCCAGGATCAGTCCGAAACTGCTGCCGACATTGGGCAGCCATACATAGCTTACCTGATTCAGCATGTAATATTTCGAATCTGCATAGCAGAGAGCAACGGCCATTACACCCAGGATCAGAAATGAAGTGATCAAGGCTGTTGTCCTGGCACCAGATGCACTCTTGATAAAAAACGAGAGGAGTCCACCTGCCAAGGGCAACCAGATGAGCAATGCGGGGAAATTATCGAACGCTGCGAACATATTCAAAGCATTTGTTTATGATTTCCAAAACAATTGGAAAATGAGGAACAATATGATGGAAGTCACCATGATCAAAACATAAGAACCCACTTGTCCGCTTTGCACCAGCCTGAGTTGTCTGCTGCTGAACTGAACAGCCTTGCCAACACCATTGACCATGCCATCAATGACCCTGGCTTCCAGGACCTTGTTGAAGAAAGCGGCTATCGCTTCAATCGGCTTGACGATAACAGCCTGATACAATTCGTCAACATACCACTTGTTGGCCAATATTTTTGACAGACCAACGGGCGCTTCATTGACAATCTCATCTTTGCCAAATTTCCTGAAGGCGATGATGATCATGATGATGACCAGGAGGACAACTGCTCCCATTAGCATGAGTTCCATCTCATGGGATACATGATGTGGAACAAGGGTTGGTACAACTGGTGATAAGAATCCTGACAACCAATGCATGTCTGCCGCGAACACTGCAGGAATGCCAATCCATCCTCCCACTATCGAAAGCAAGGCAAGTAGCATCAACGGAAGGGTCATGGAGAAAGGCGACTCATGCAAATGATGTTCCTGTTCTGCTGTCCCCCTGAACTTTCCAGAGAAAGTAAGAAAATACAAACGGAACATGTAAAAAGCCGTCATCAGGGAGGTGGTCACCCCGAGTACATAATAGACAGGATGTTTGTCGTGTGCAGCTGCCAGGATCTCATCCTTGGAGAAGAAACCTGCAAAGGGAGGCAAACCGGCAATGGCTATACAACCGATCAAAAAGGTGATATGGGTGATGGGCAATTTTTTTCTCAACCCACCCATCTTCATGATATCCTGTTCATGGTGCATGGCGTGGATCACGCTTCCTGCTCCCAAGAACAACAATGCCTTGAAGAAGGCATGTGTCATCACGTGAAATACACCAGCTGTATAGGCGCCTACCCCCAATGCCAGGAACATGAGTCCCAATTGGCTGACAGTAGAATAAGCCAGTACTTTTTTGATGTCATTTTGCTTCAGTGCAATAGTAGCCGCCAACAATGCGGTGGAGATGCCAATAATGGCCACAAGATTTTGAGAGATGGGTGCAAGGCTGAACAGTACATTGCTTCTGGCAATCATATAAATACCTGCTGTTACCATGGTTGCTGCATGGATCAGGGCGGATACGGGAGT
>RFVQ01000108.1 GCA_009922495.1 Chitinophagia bacterium | reverse complement strand
TTGACAATTTCTTCGTTCACCGAATCAGGAATCAGGTATCTCACTGATTTTCCTTCTCCAATTTTTTTTCTGATCAGCGACGCTGATATATCCAGTAAGGGAGCTTTGAGTACAACAATATTTTCTGTGATTTTTTTCTGATCTACCTCAAACCCTGAACGAACATATATGTAGATGGGATAGCGGGTCATGATGAGGGACCCACTTTTCCATTTTTCCAAATTCTGAAAACTATCAGAACCCATGATGATGCAAAACTGGTGTTCCGGATATTTTTCCTCCAGATAGGTCATCGTATCAATGGTATAGGATGGTTTGGGCAAACTGAATTCTATGTCCACTGCCTTCATGTTGCTTTCTCCTTCTATTGCTTTTTGAACGAGAAACAAACGATGGTATTCGTTGAGGAGTGAATGGTTCTGTTTGAAGGGATTTTGGGGTGAGACCACAAACCAGATTTTTTCCAGATCGGTTTCTTCCAAAAAATGCTGCGCAATGATAAGGTGACCGTTGTGGATGGGATTAAAAGAACCAAAATAAAGACCTATTTTCATAATCAATTGAATATCAATAAATTATGGTTTTGGCTCTACCAAAATAGCATCTGCTTCGCTGATTCTAAGGCTAACCTGATAGCCGGCAACCATCACGGATATGGGGTCGCCCAATGGTGCAATTTGTTCTACGATCACCTCTTCTCCGGGCAAGAATCCCATTTCCATTAATTTCAAAACCAATTCTTCGTCCTCCAGTGAGTGAATGATCCCCTTTTGTCCAACTTCTAATGTGGAAAGTTTCTGCTGCATGTTCAATTCGTCGAAATGCAAAGCTACTCCCTTCGGTGGATTTCTTGTACTTTTATTCTTGATATGTCTTCCATTCAATTCTTTTTTCCTGCGCCAGTTTCTGTTCTCCAACAGCGGAAGAACCTGAAGCTTTTTCTATCTGCCATCGCCAAAAAAAACAAGCGACCCATTGACTCGCTGAACATCATTTTTTGCAGTGATGCCTATCTGCTGGAGATCAACCGTTTGTATCTCCAGCATGATTATTATACCGACATCATCACTTTTGATTTATCGCCTTCAGCCAATGCTCCCATTACTGCAGAGCTGTACATCAGTGTGGATACAGTAAAAGACAATGCACGTGATTTGGGTGTACCCTTTTATCGGGAATTGCACAGGGTTGTCTTTCACGGCCTCCTTCACTTGCTCGGTTATAAAGACAAGAATAAGAAGGACCAGCTCCTCATGAGGGAAATGGAAGAAAAGCTTTTGAAGCAGTATTTCAAATTGTAATGGAATGTTCCACGTGAAACATTTGGTTCTTTTCTGCTTCTTCCCGGTTTATGGGTGGACCCAGGCATATTTTAAGTTAGAAGACAAGCCTTTTGTTCCCCCAAACTGGACAGATCCCGTGGTGAAGGAACAGGTTTTCAGGCAGTTGGATGGGAAAAAGCTGGATGCCCCCGAAATATCCTTTTTTTATTGGTGCAACATGATGAGAAGGAATCCTTCCGTATTTCATGAAAAGGTGATCCTCCCTTTCTTGAAACAATTTCCAGAAGCCAATGGACCGGAAGCCAAGAGCCTGGCTTCGGATTTGAGGTCTATCGACCGCCTTCCTTTGTTTGAATACAGCAGCATGGCAAGAGATGTTGCCTTAGAGCATGTCAATGATCTGGTAAAAATGGAAAAGCTTTCTCATCAGAGTGCAGACGGTAGAAGTTTTTCTCAAAGAATCAGGATCAATGGCATCACCCGGTGTGCCGGCGAAAACATCTATACCGGGAAAGAGGATGGTTTGCTGGCATTGATCATGTTGTTGCTGGACATTGGATTGGAACAAGCGGGACACAGAAAGGCCTTGTTGTCTCCCCATTATGCTTTTATGGCACCTGCTCTTCGTCCCCATGTATCTGCCCCGAGGTCGGTTTTGGTACAGGTGTTTATCTGTAAATAGCCAATGTTCCACGTGGAACACTCATTCCTTCTGCTTTCTCTTGATTGATCTCTGCCCTTTGGTTAACTTTGCACCATGTTTCCTCAGTACGATGTCATAGTGGTAGGTGCCGGACATGCCGGATGTGAGGCAGCAGCAGCTGCCGCCAACATGGGAAGCCGTGTTTTGTTGGTGACCATGAACATGCAGACCATTGCCCAGATGAGTTGCAATCCCGCCATGGGTGGTATTGCAAAGGGACAGATCGTTAGGGAAGTGGATGCTTTGGGCGGGTATTCAGGGATTGTGACCGATTCGACCATGATTCAGTTCAGGATGTTGAACCGGTCTAAGGGTCCAGCCATGTGGAGTCCGAGGGCACAAAGCGACCGGATGCTCTTCTCCCAAAAATGGAGGGAGATGTTGGAGAATACCCCTAATCTTGATTTTTACCAGGACATGGTGAAGGGTTTGTTGGTGAAGGATGGAAGGGTAAAAGGTGTGATCACGGGAATGGGCAATGAAATAGCGTCCAAAGCAGTGGTATTGACCAACGGAACTTTCCTGAATGGTATCATCCATATCGGTGAAAAGAATTTTGGTGGGGGAAGGATGGCAGAGCGTTCTGCTACCGGCATCACTGAGCAGTTGGTAGCGCTGGGATTTGAAAGTGACCGCTTGAAAACCGGTACACCGCCCAGGATCGATGGCAGAAGCCTGGATTATTCCAAAATGGAGGAGCAGAAGGGAGATGAGGAAATCGTAGGCTTTTCATACATGAACGTTGAGCGGTTGAAACCGGAACAGCAGAGGAGTTGCTGGATTGCCTACACCAACCAGGATGTGCACGACTCTCTCAAAACGGGCTTTGCCAAGAGTCCCATGTATGCAGGCAGGATTGAAGGGACTGGTCCCAGGTATTGTCCCAGCATCGAGGACAAGATCAACCGATTTGCCGATAGGGAAAGACATCAGTTATTTGTGGAACCCGAGGGTTTCAACACTGTGGAAATCTATTTGAACGGATTTTCAACCTCTTTACCAGAAGACGTTCAGTATCAATCACTTATAAAGATTCCGGGCTTTGAGAATGTACGCATGTTCCGTCCCGGATATGCCATTGAATACGATTATTTTCCACCCCATCAGCTTCATTACTCATTGGAAACCAAGCATTTAGGTGGATTGTTCTTCGCAGGACAGATCAATGGTACCACCGGGTATGAGGAGGCGGCTTGCCAGGGGTTGATGGCGGGTATCAATGCGCACAATTCAGCGCATGAAAAGGAGCCGCTGGTGCTGAAACGCAGTGAGGCTTATATAGGTGTGTTGATTGATGACCTGATCACCAAGGGAACGGAAGAGCCTTATCGCATGTTCACCTCCAGGGCTGAGTTCAGGACTTTGTTGCGACAAGACAACGCTGATTTACGGTTGACGGAAATTGGGTATAAGATGGGACTGGCATCGGAAGAGCGGTATCAACAGGTTAAAAACAAAAAAGAAAATGTGGAGGCCATCATCCGCAAGTTCAATGAGATCTCGGTTGATCCGGATACCATGAATGGATTTTTTGATGAGGCAGGATCAGCACCACTGACACAAAAGCAAAAACTTTCCCAGCTTGTCTTGCGCCCTGGCATCAGTGCCAAACCCATGATAGCACATGCAGCAACCTTGCGTGAGTCTTTTCAATCGTATGATGATCTTGAATTGGAGCAGGCCGAGATACAAATGAAGTATGCTGTCTACATCGACAAAGAAAAAGAAATGGTGGATCGCATGGGTCAAATGGAAAACCTCGAAATCCCTGCAAACTTTGATTTCACAAGGGTTCAAGCCATCAGCGCAGAAGCCAGGGAAAAATTGAAACGCATACAACCTCGCACATTGGGACAAGCATCCAGGATCTCCGGTATCAATCCGAGTGATGTGCAGATCCTCATGGTTTACATGGGCAGATAGTTTAATTTAGTCTTACCTTATTTTCCTGCGATGACCAACTTACCTGCAAAAGAACTGATCAGGATATTTCCACTATTTGATATTGCTTTGGCTGATTTTATTCATGAGAAAGGTGAATCAAAAATATTTGAACCGGGAGAAGTGTTGATGCGACCCGGACAATATTTCAAGTATGCCATGTTGATCGTAGACGGCAAGGTGAAGTTATATCGTGAAGGAGAGGAGGGAGAAGAATTTTTCATGTATTATCTCGAGCGTGGAAACGCCTGTGCCCTCAGCATGTTGTGCATGGCCAGGAGTGAATCCAGTACCGTGATGGCGCTGGCACAAGAAAAGACAGAAGTGATCATGATCCCCATACAATATATGGATACCCTGATGCGGGAATATGCTGCCTGGTATCATTTTGTGATCGAAACCTATCGCGCAAGGTTTGAAGAGTTGCTCACAGTAGTGGACCAAATCGCATTCAAGAACATGGATGAACGATTGGAGTGGTATCTTGACAAGCAAGCAAAAACACTGGGCAAGGATTTGCAACTTACGCACCAACAAATTGCAAACGATATCAATTCTTCACGTGAAGTGGTGTCTCGATTGTTAAAGAAACTGGAGAATTCAGGCAGGGTAACGATGGAGCGAAATATTATTCACTGGAAAGGATAACCAGGCTGTTCAGCCCTTGTGACAAAAATCACAATTAGCATAAACTTCATGTTGCATTTTTGTTTTTCATTCAAATAAAATTCCCTTCATGACAATCATTGAAATGATCAAACAACCCTGGCCCTGGTATGTGGCGGGACCTATCATCGGATTGATGGTGCCTCTCTTGTTGATCTTTGGCAACAAGTCTTTTGGTATCTCCTCTTCTCTTCGCCATGTATGCGCAGCCTGCATGCCCGCCAAGATTCCTTTCTTTCAATACGATTGGAAAAAAGAGATCTGGAACCTGTTTTTTGTTTTTGGCATTTTCATTGGCGGAATCCTAACAGCCATGTATTTGAAAACCGATGCGGCAGTTGTGGTGAACCAAGAACTGGTGAATGAACTTTCCGGATATGGCATCAATGACTATAGCTCATTGGTTCCTCTTGATCTTTTCAATTGGGCCTCTCTTTCCACTCCCCGTGGATTTGTGCTGATGGTGATCGGTGGATTTCTGGTTGGATTTGGAACACGATATGCAGGGGGTTGTACATCCGGTCATGCCATCATGGGATTGTCCAATCTTCAATTGCCTTCTTTGATCGCTACCATATCCTTTATGGCAGGTGGTTTCATCATGGCCAATCTCATCCTTCCCCATATCCTTTCACTCTAAAAAAGAAGAAGCATGCAAAACAATATAAAAGATACCAATACTGATTTTGAAGTAAAGTCGCTCGATGCAGCCATGTGTGTGAATGAGGAAGAGGTGAAGCTACCCATGTGGTACAACCTGCAATATTTGGTATTCGGCGTTTTATTCGGAATCGTTTTGATCAAATCAGAAGTGGTCTCCTGGTTCAGGATACAGGAAATGTTCAGGTTGCAGAGTTTTCATATGTTCGGAGTGATCGGATCAGCGGTGGTAGTGGGTGCGATCTCTGTTTTTCTCATCAAAAAATTCAACATCAAAACCATCAGGGGAGAGAAGATCATTTTTTCTGATAAGACTTTCAACAAGGGCCAGATCTATGGCGGTTTGTTGTTCGGTTTTGGTTGGGCGATGACAGGTGCTTGTCCTGGTCCTCTTTTCGCCCAATTGGGTTATGGAGCAGCAACCATTTCCATTACCATTTTGATGGCCATTGTTGGAACCTGGGTTTATGGAAAGTTTCGGGAGAAGTTACCACACTGATCATTCAATCTTTTCATTCTAAAGATCATTTCCAGATTTATGCTCACGGTTTAATTGAAGCCAACCCCAATCGGCTGTATCCTTTTGATCAGGATTTGGCAATTGTTTTTGTTTTCTCCTGTTTTTTTCTGGCTTCGATGATGGGAGGGAAGGGTCCGAATTTGTGTTGTGCTTCGGTAAAGCCATCGGTATAGGGACCGAAGGGATGGTCAATCGGTTTCTTGGAAATATTGGGCCAGTCTTTGCTCAGGTCTTTGGTGGGGCGTGGACGGGAATTGACAAAAGCGGCAACGTCCCAGGATTCTTCATCGGTCAGTGCCGGATTTTTGTGGGAGGCCTGGTTGAAAGGCATGTTGTCGCGCACATAGCCCGCGAAGCGAGAGAGTCTGAACAAACCTGCGCCGGTATTGTAACTGTGTTCACCCCAGAGTGGAGGATAGGTATAGGATTTTCCGTCTGCTGCCAGTTGTCCTTCGCCATTGTTGCCGTGACAGCTTTGGCATTTGGCGGTATATACAGCGAGGCCTTTTTCTGGACTCGCAGCACGATCCAGGTATTCAGGAGCTTTGATGCCAGAGCTTTTGGGTGTACTGTCTTTTTTCACCGCGTGGCCTACCCATTTGATATAGGCGATCATGGCTTTCATTTCTCGTGCATTGCTGTCGAGTGCCGAACCGTTCAGGCTTCTTTCCATGCAATCGCTCACGCGTTTGAAAACGGATTCAATCGTACCACTGCGGTCACGGAACTTTGGATAGTTGGCAGCAACGGCACCATAGTTGTTGCCCCAGGGTTTTCTTCCGGCATTGAGGTGACAGTTCTGGCAGTTCATGCCGTTGGTGATTTGGGCCACTGATCCATTGGGTCCCAAGTAGCGCGAAGTATTTGCGATCAGCTCTTCTCCGTAGATGACCAGTTCTCTTTCTTCGCCTTCAAGGGTTCTGTCCAGATACAGGGATGGCGCTGTCCAGCCTTCATTGGCGATGGGGGGGATTTCTCTTTTGGGTGCGTTGATTGCATCGATCCCTTTGCTTGTGATGACCAGAAAAAGTCCGATCACAATGGCATAGAGAATCCAATTTTGTTTGAGATGATTCATGCGACAGTCTTTGGATTTTTAAATATAATCCAAATTATGGCTTGCTTCTGTGACCTGGGTCACCTATCCAAAATCATATTGTATCAGGCGGTCATGATTGCCATCACTGATCAGGGATTTGAATGTTTCATTCATGCTCATGGCCCAGTCATATCCATAGGCCGGACCATTCAGTTTTTCCCAACTGATCATGCGCAGGTTGTGCACCATGTTGCCGCTACCGATGATCAGGACTCCTTTCTTTCTCAGTGAATGCATTTCCTGGGCAAGTTCATAGTGGAACGCTGGAGGTTTTGTATAGTCGATGCTCAGTTGCAGAACGGGTATGTTGGCGAGGGGATACATGTGGCGAACGATGGTCCATGTTCCATGGTCGAGCCCCCAATCATGATCCAACTCCACTTGTGTGGTGAGGATCATGGATGTTGTCTCCTTTGCAAGTGTCGGATTTCCCGGTGCAGGATATTGAACCTGATACAGCGCTTCCGGAAATCCTCCAAAATCGTGGATGGTTTTAGGGAAGTCCATTGCTGTGATGCGCGTGCCACGGGTGAACCAGTGGGCTGAGACCACCAGCACTGCTTTTGGCAAGGGGATTTCATTGGCCATCGATGAC
>RFVQ01000107.1 GCA_009922495.1 Chitinophagia bacterium | reverse complement strand
TCTAGCCTGATGATGCAAACCGGATTTTCTTCCTCGGCAATGATGTCTGATAACAATCTAAAGTCAGTGAATTCTATGCAGGCATCTCCATAAAAATGCGCTTGCAGCTCAAGGTATTCCTGGGGGTTTTCGATGGCATTCTTATAAAAGAGAATCTTCTTCATTGCACAAGAGAAGCTATTATTTTAGCATTACTATTGCTATCTCTGTGCTTTAACTATTAATTAACCTGTTTTTATAATGCTAGTTTCATCAGGTAGTCCGTCTGAATATCATCTCCCAGTTTGAAAAGATGATGGCCCACCACTTTGAATCCATTTTTGGTATAAAAGGCGATGGCCCTTTCGTTTTTCTCCCATACCCCCAACCAAACATATTGCATCTCCATCGACTTTGCAATCGAGATGGCTTTTTCAAAAAGGAGTTGTCCGATTGTAAGTCCGTGATATTCCTTCAGTACATAGATCCTTTCGATTTCAAGACCGGTGTTTTCCTTACATTCATTTTGCGCTGCACCCACATTGAGTTTTAGGTAGCCGATGACCTGATCTTTCATTTCAGCAAAATAAAAGGAGGACTCCGGGTTATTCAGCTCTTCTCCCAATTTTTCGAGCGAGAGGTTATCACGGAGATAGTTCCTCATGTTCTCTTCTGAATTGTGGACAGAAAAGGTTTCCGTAAATGTTGTTCTGCTGATCTGCTGCAATTCCTCGAGCTCATCAATGCCTGCCTGGTGAATCTTTACCTCTAAATGCTCCATTCTTTTATTATTCTTTTGCCCTACAGCCCATGACCATGGATTGATTTTTGCAATTAATTCATTGAAACAAGCAACTCAAATCCGCCACAAGAGCTGTAATTTTAGCAAAAGTACGTTATGGCCAAGTTTCAATTGAAGATAAACGGTAAAACACAGACCGTGGATGTGGATCCTAATACGCCCATTCTTTGGGTTTTGCGTGATCACCTGAACCTGGTGGGAACCAAGTATGGTTGTGGCATTGCCGCCTGTGGTGCCTGCACCATTCATCTCAATGGTGTAGCTGTTCGTTCTTGCTCATTGCCCGTTTCCAGTATAGGTACCGGTAGCATCACCACCATCGAGGGGCTTTCACAAAACGCTGATCATGTGTTGCAAAAAGCATGGGAAGAACACGATGTACCGCAATGTGGCTATTGCCAAGCGGGACAGATCATGTCTGCTGCTGCCTTGCTGAAAAGAAAACCAAAACCTTCCGACAAAGACATTGAGGATGCCATGAACGGAAACCTTTGCCGTTGTGGAACCTACCTGCGCATCAAAGAGGCCATCAAAACCGCATCCAAAAATCTTTAAAACCAGCTTTATGTCATCTTCCATCCCTTCATATAACAGAAGAAAATTTCTCAAGGCAACCGGTATCGCCGGCGGTGGACTGTTGCTGAATTTCAGCTGGTTGGCAGGACAAGCCCTGACACCGCAGGAGTTGGCAGCAATGCCAGCTGAGTGGTTTGAACTGAACAGTTTTGTCAAGATTGCCGCCAATGGTGCCGTTACCTTGTATTCTGCGAACCCGGAATTCGGATCCAACGTGAAAACATCCATGCCCATGATCCTGGCGGATGAGTTGAATGTGGACTGGCAAAAGGTGACCGTTGAACAGGCTGACTTTTTTCCCAAGCGCTTCAACAGGCAATTCACTGGAGGTAGCCAGGGTATCCGCCAGGGTTGGAAACCCTTGCGCACTGCAGGTGCCACTGCCCGTCAGATGTTGCACGAAGCAGCTGCCCAAAACTGGAGCGTGCCGGTTGCTGAGATCAGTTCTGCCAATGGCATGTTGCACCATAAAAATTCAGGCAAGTCGGCCTCTTTTGGAGAGATGGCTTCTTTGGCGGCCACTTTACCCGTCCCCAAAAATGTGCAACTGAAAAAAGAAAGCGAGTTCAGCATCATCGGCAAATCCAAGAAGAATGTCGATCTCAAAAATATCATCACTGGTAAGCCCCTGTTTGGTATCGATCACAAAGTGCCCGGGATGTTGTATGCCATGATCGTTCATCCTCCTGCTTTTGGCATGCGATTGAAATCTGTGGATGCAGCATCTGTCAAGTTGATGCCCGGCATCAAGGATGTATTTCCGATCAAGATCATGAACGAGGAATACCTCCGCAACTTCTTTGATACCGCCACTTTCATTGAAATGGTTGCCATTGTGGGCAATTCAACCTGGGAAGTGATGCAGGCCAAAAAGAACCTCAATGCTACCTGGGAAGTAGCACCTGATACTACCTTCAAAATGGCAGGATTCCAGGGAAATTCCACCACCCAAACCATACCCGGTGGATTGGAAAGCACAGAAGGTCATCGCAAGGTCTTTGAAGAAATGCGCAAGAAGCCCGGAAACATTTTGAGAAAGGATGGCAATCCAGAGGAGGCTTTCAGCAAAGCCTCTAAAATCATTGAACGTACCTATACCGCACCCTTTTTGGCGCACAATACCATGGAGCCGGTCAACTGCTTTGCGCATGTGACCAAAGACAAGGCCCTGATCTATGGCCCTACCCAAGCGCCTGAATTCATCGTGGGCACCATCGCCGATCGCTTGGGCATGCCCAAAGAAAACATACAGATCAACCTCGCCAGGATGGGAGGAGGATTTGGACTGAGGGCCTACAGCCATCACATGGTGGAGGCTGCCGTGATTTCACAGAAAGTCGGAGCCCCTATCAAAATGCTTTATACAAGAGAAGACGATATGACCTATGGTATCTATCGTCCGACCTATACTGCCACCTATCGTGCAGCATTGGATCAGCAAAACAATTTGCTGGCCTTGCATGTAAAGGCCGGCGGTATTCCTGAATCGCCTTTGCACCAGAACCGATTCCCTGCAGGCGCGATCGATAATTACCTGGCAGAGGGTTGGGAGAAAAGTTCGAACATCACCATTGGTGCCTTCCGTGCACCCCGTTCCAATTTCATTGCCAGTGCGGAGCAATCCTTCCTGGATGAATTGGCAGAAGCCATGGGCAAGGATCCTATTGCGTTCCGCCTGGAGCTATTGAATCGTGCGATGACCAATCCCGTTGGTAAGAACAATGATTATGATGCCAAGCGATATGCCAGTGTATTGGAATTGGTAAGAGAAAAATCCAACTGGAACAGTCCCTCTGATGCAGGAAACCACAAGGGGGTATCTGCTTATTTCTGTCACAATTCTTATGTAGCAGAAGTTGTGGAGACCTCTTTGAAGAACAACAAACTTGTCGTTGAGAAAGTGGTGGCGGCCGTAGATTGTGGCATTGTGGTGAATCCTGATGCAGCCATCAACATGGCGGAAGGTGGAATTGTAGATGGCGTAGGAAATGCCTTGTTTGGTGAACTGAGTTTCAATGAAGGTATTCCCGACAAAAAGAATTTTGATCAATACAAAATGATCCGCCAGAAGGAAGCGCCCAGGAAAATAGAGGTACATTTTGTGAACAACGGGAAGGAACCTACCGGATTGGGTGAACCCCTGTTCCCGCCTGTGTTTGCAGCATTGGCCAATTCATTGTACAAGGCCACCGGCAAGCGTTTCTACGAGCAACCTTTCCTGCCGCAATTGAAGGCGAATGAGATTGCTGTATAAGTCTCATTGATTGAATTTTGCAATAGATTGATTGATATCAGCAGAGATCGCTGCAGCAAGCATCGTTTCTTTGCATATCAATTCTATAGATGAAAAATAAATGTAAATTCAGTCTTTGGTTGGTAGTCAGTTTGATCCGCCTCCGTTACCAACAATGGTATTTCTTTGTTGCCCACTTTTACTTTGGGGAAACCAGCCGCCATTTTCGATCTGAACCTGGCCGGCAAGCGTTTCAGCTTTGAACCGCAATTCCGTTTTGCCCTGGAAGGGAAACCCTGGTCGATGATTTTCTGGTGGAGATACAAACTGCTGCAGTCAAGCAAATGGAACATCAAGGTAGGCGCACATCCCGCCATTGCCTTCAAGAAAACCAATGTATTGCTGAATAACAGACCGAGACAGGTATTGCTTCCCCAGCGTTACCTGGCATCTGAATTCTCTCCTAATTATATGATCTCCAAAGGAACATCCATCGGTGCCTATTTTCTTTATTCCAAAGGATTGGAACCGGAATCCATTAAAAATACCCGCTTCATCACCCTCAATGCAAACTTCTCCAATATCCGATTGGGAAATGATTTTGTTTTGAAGATGAGTCCGCAGGTATATCATTTGCAAATGGACAACCAAGGGGGATACTATGTAACTTCAACTTTTACGGTTACCAAAAAAAACATCCCCTTTTCGATTTCCTCCATCATGAACAAATCCATCAAGACAACCATTGTGGGAAGCAAGGATTTCATTTACAATCTATCTTTGATCTATTCCTTCAACAGGAAGTTCGTTGATATGGAACATCTCCGTTATTAAAAAAATACAATGGCCAAAGCCGAAAAGTTAGAAGAGTTTTATTCAAGAAAATTCCAATGGATTCCGGAATCTATTGGAAAGGAGATTGGTCATTTCAATGTATTCAAGCTGGACCCTTTTGTGGGAAAGCATGCAGCCCCTGTTCCTTACAAGAAAAGGGATTTTTACAAAATCACGTTGATCAGGGGAAAGGGTACTGTACATTTTGCGGATCAGGTTATCGAAGTAAAAAAACAGGCCATCACCTTCAGCAATCCCATGATACCTTACAAGTGGGAGCATACCGACAAAATCAAGACGGGCTTTTTTTGCATATTCGACAATGTCTTCGTGAGCAGTCTTCTCAACTTAAAAAACTATGAAGTCTACCAGCCCAATGGGGCAAAGGTTTTTGAGTTGAATGATGAACAATACAAAGTTGCGGCACAGGTCTTTGCAAGAATGTTTGAGGAGATAGAATCTGATTATTTGCACAAGTATGATGTGCTTCGTGGAATGGTACTCGAACTGATCCATATGGCCATGAAGATCAGTCCCTCCCATACAACCGAATCTGCCTTCATGTCTGCTGCACAGCGGATCAGCATGCTTTTCCTGGAATTGCTGGAGCGACAGTTCCCGATCGATGAGGCCCATCGTGAGATCCAGTTCAAAACCCCCGCAGCCTTTGCAAAGCAATTGGGCATTCATGTCAATCACCTGAACAAATCGGTCAAGGAAATCACAGCCAAAACATCTTCTGAGCATATCTCCCAACGCATCATGCAGGAAGCCAAGATCATGCTCAGGCATGGTATGATGGGGGTAGCGGAGATCGCCTATGCCCTGGGCTTCAATGAATCCAGCCATTTCAACAATTTCTTCAAGAAGCATACCGGTATCAGCCCCCTTCAATTCAGGAAGTCAAATCACTGATCCCTATTCTATCCTTCAGAAAAAGTTTTTTTGGTCTTCAGCATCCAATGCTTGTTCTTTTTTTCTATTTTGACCAAAATAACTGTCTACATGAATCGGTTCAACGCTACTCCCCGTCTCATCAGGATCATGGCATTTTTCTTCTTGGTTGCCATCGGTTCTGCTACTTACCTCATCATCAGCTCTTTTGCGAATGGCGATGATCCGGGTCTTGCACCAGATCCCAACCGTTTCACCAAGGTGGTGCTGACGGAACCCGGTAAGTTGGATGAGCCGATGGAAATGACCTTCCTGCCGGGCAACCGCATTTTGCTCGTGGAACGCAAGGGCGGTGTCAAGATCGTAGACGGAAATTCCGGAGCCGTCAAGTTGGTTGCGACCATACCCGTCAACACCAAATACAAAAACAAGCAGGGGGTAGTGAGAGAGGCAGAGGAAGGACTGATGGGCGTGATCGCGCATCCGCAATATGCCCAGAACCACTGGATTTACATGTATTATGCCGATCCCACCGATACCAAACACGTATTGGCCCGTTGGGAACTGATGGGCGATGAGTTGGTGGCCACCAGTAAAAAAGTGGTATTGGAAGTTCCCACACAACGCGAAGAATGTTGTCATACCGGCGGTGGCATGGTGTTCGACAAGCAGGGCAATCTTTTGCTGACAGTTGGAAACAACACCGTCAATCCCCGTTCCGGTACTTCCAACCTTGATGATCGTCCGGGTTTTGAACCCAACGATGACCAGCGAGCACCTGGCAATACCAACGACCTGAGGGGAAAGATTTTGCGTATCCACCCAGAGAACGATGGCAGCTATTCCATTCCCGCAGGAAACCTATTCCCCAAAGGAGGCCCACCATCGACAGCAAAACAGGTTATTTGTATTGGGGTGAAGTGGGTCCTGATGCTTCCACCGATACCCGCAGGGGTCCTAAAGGATATGATGAATTCAACCAAGCCAAAGGACCCGGTAATTTCGGATGGCCATACTTCATTGGAAACAATATCCCATATGTTGAATTTCATCATGAGGACAGCAGCTATGGTCAGCCTTTTGATCCCAAGAAGCCTGTCAACAAATCCCGCAACAATACAGGCTTAACCGAACTTCCTTTGCCTCAACCAGCGATGATCTGGTATCCTTATGGATTGTCAGATGAGTTTCCCTTGTTGGGAGCTGCCGGCAGGAGTGCAACAGGCGGACCGGTTTACAGGAGAGCTGATTTCCCCAATGCCAAAAGACCTTTCCCATCTTATTATGAAGGGAAGTGGTTGATCGTAGAGTTCATGAGGGGATGGATCATGTCTGTCACCATGGATGAGAAAGGTGATTACAAGAGCATGGAACGTTTTCTTCCTGATGTTAGTTTCAGTTCTGCGATTGACATGGATTTCGGTCCTGATGGGGATCTCTACGTTATCGAATACGGATCTGCTTGGTTCAAGGGCAACAACAATGCACACCTGGTAAGGGTAGAATACAATGCCGGTAACCGCAAGCCTTCGGTGCAGGCTTCAGCCAGTGTGAGCAGCGGTGCCATCCCATTCAAAACCCAATTGCTTTCTACCGGAACCAAAGACTTTGATGGGGATGCCTTGAAATATGAATGGAAGATCGTGGGCGGTGGTGTAACGAAAATTTTGAATGAAGCCGCGCCACAACTGACGTTGGCAAAGGCAGGAACCTACAAGGCTACCTTAACGGTAACAGATGCAAAGGGTGCGAAAGACAGCAAGACCATTCTATTGAAAGCCGGCAACCAGCCTCCTGCTGTTAACATCGACTTAGCCAATGCCAACAAGACATTTTATTTCCCCGGTACAAAACTGAATTATGCTGTAAATGTGCAGGACAAGGAAGATGGCTCTCTTGCAGCTGGGAAAATATTGCCCGCGCAGGTATCTGTCAGCCTGGAATACATGGCATTGGGGTATGATCAGATTGAGATCGCTTCTGCCCAGCACAGTGCCGATATGCAAGCCATGGCTTCAACAGGACAATTGTTGATGAACAAGAGTGATTGCAAGAGCTGTCACATGCCCGACAAACGTTCCATCGGACCCAGCTACCTCGAAGTGGCACAGCGCTACAAAGGCAAGCCCGGTATTGTTGAAACACTGGCGCAG
>RFVQ01000106.1 GCA_009922495.1 Chitinophagia bacterium | reverse complement strand
AGATAAGGAGACATTTCATTGGCGATGAAAAGTATTCTCTTTTTGCTAACCATGTGAGGGTTTTAAGGGGAGCCTTTAGGTATGCAAAGGTAATAAAATTATCTTTATTTGCCCTGGAAGGGCCAACAAGGTGGCTTTGACTGCCTAAATTGGAATATTTTCAGTTTCTATGGATAACTTTGAAGATACCAGAAACAATATTCTCCTTGAAATTTATCAAATATATACTGCAAATAGCCATTTTTTTGGGGTTGGGCCTGGTACTGATCTGGTTTAGCTTAAAAGACCTGAACCGGGAAGATATCCAGCATTTAAAGTCATTGATTTACAATGCCAATGGGTTGATTGTATTGCTATGCGCGCTCATTTTGGTATTAAGTCATTATATAAGAACCCTCAGATGGACAACCATGATTAGCGCAACCGGAAGCAAACCCGGCACATTGAATGTTTTTTTAGCAGTAATAACTGGCTTTTTTTTCAATCTGGTTTTTCCCAGACTGGGAGAAGTCATGAAATGTACCGTCTTGGGCAAGTATGAAAAGATACCCGTAGACAAACTAATTGGTACCATGGTGGCAGAAAGAATCGTAGACCTTTTTTGTTTGATATTGGTTATTTTCTTCACCATCATCATTCAATTGAACAGGGTATCTTCTTATGCGGCAGAATTTCTAACACTGCTGTCAGGCAAAGTTAGAAATAGCAGCTCCCTGTTGATTATGCTTGTACTGGCATTGCTGGTTCTTTCTTCTTCAATCATTATTTTATACAGGCAAAAACACAGGCTCAAATGGTTGCAGGCTGTCAAAAAAGCCATTCATGGATTTTATGAAGGACTGACCAGCATTAAAAAGATCAAGAACAAGTCAGCATTCTTTTTTCATACTTTTTTGATCTGGTTCCTCTATTTAATGAGTATCCAAGTAGGTTTTTATGCCATGCCTGAGTTGTCTGACCAAGGATTGGCAGCCTCGCTGACAATCCTCACTTTTGGGAGTTTCGCAATGATTGTCACCCAAGGGGGTATCGGGGCCTATCAACTGGCTGTTCAAAAAACCTTAACCTTGTTTGGAGTAAACGCAGTAACGGGTCTGGCATTTGGATGGCTTTTGTGGTCAGTGCAAACCTTGATGCTTTTAACATTGGGCCCTGTTTCATTGGTGTTGCTATTTTTTATCAACAGAAAAAAAACAATCGTATCATGAAAAATTTCTTTTTGCTATTGGCATTGATAATGTATACCCTACAGTCGTCTGCTCAAAGCTTGCCATCCTATTCGAAAGGCTGGCATCTTGAAGACAGAACTACAACCGGCATTCAGGGAATCAGCCTGGACAAAGCGTATACAGAACTGCTATCCAATAAGAATCCTAAAAAAAAGGTGGTCGTAGCGGTCATTGACTCAGGAATTGATACCCTTCACGAAGACCTTAAACCTGTTTTATGGACCAACAAACGTGAAATACCTGGAAATGGCAAGGATGATGACAAAAATGGATATGCTGATGACATTCATGGATGGAACTTTATAGGTGGGAAAGATGGAAGCAATGTTGGAAAAGACAGTTATGAAGCAGTCAGGATTTATTACCGTTTCAAACAGCGATTTGAGAATCCATCCTTTCATTCGTCTCAACTCGTTGGCGAGGATTTAAATACATACAAGACTTATCAAAAAGCAAAAGGCCAACTGGAATCACAAGCCAAAGAAGCTGCGATGTATGTTATGATTCTCAAGGATGTAGTAGCAAAGCTTCCTCAAGCCGACTCCATTTTACAGGTAGCCATGGGCAAAAAGCAGTACACCGGGGATGAGCTTCAATCCTTCTCGAATAATGATGCTTCCGTCAGCAAGGCAAGATCAACCGTTTTGGCCTTTTTTCAGCAAACCAGACAAATGGACAATACCAATACGGGACTGATTGGCGACTTGATCCAGTTTTATGAGGGAGAGAAATCGAAGTTGGAAGCCATAGAAAAAGAACCCCGCAGGTACAGGGCGGAAGTGGTAAAAGATAATTATGAAGATAAAAACGACAGATTTTATGGCAACAATGATATCATGGGCACTGATGCCTCACATGGAACGCATGTTTCAGGCATCATAGGAGCTGTGAGAAACAATAATATCGGAATCAAAGGTGTAGCAGACAACGTGGAAATCATGTCCATTAGGGCCGTTCCGGATGGAGATGAACATGACAAAGACATAGCCAATGCAATACGCTATGCGGTAGACAATGGTGCATGGGTGATCAACATGAGCTTTGGAAAAAGTTTCTCACCAGAAAAGAAATGGGTAGATGAAGCAGTAAGATATGCTGAGAGCAAAGGTGTCTTATTGGTTCATGCTGCTGGAAATGACGCAAAGAACATTGATATCGAGGATAATTTTCCCAGCATGAATGAGAACAATGATACTTTAAATGTTTTCAGCAATTGGATCAACGTGGGAGCAAGTGGAGCAACATTGGAAGATATTGTTGCCGATTTTTCAAATTATGGGAAAAGAGAAGTTCATGTTTTTGCACCAGGCGTTAAAATCTACTCCACGATACCCGGAGGAAATACCTATGGAGATAAAGACGGGACAAGCATGGCGTCTCCTGTTGTGGCAGGACTTGCCTCCTTGATTCTCTCCTACTTCCCTGAGCTGACTGCCCAACAAGTAAAAAAGATCATCGAAGCATCTGTTGTTAAAATTACTGACCCCATTGCGATCAAGCCAGGCACTGAGGATGAAAAGATTTCATTCTCATCGCTCTCCATCAATGGTGGCATCGTAAACGCTTATGAAGCCATACTCTTGGCATCCAAAACCAAGGGCGAAAGGAAAATAGTGGAAGCCAAAGAAAAAAGGAATTAAACTCCTTTTACCAAGAATGTTTGTTTGATCATATCACTGATGATCTGACTGGTCTCCTTGATGTAAATATCTTTGGACAAATAACCAACCCACTGTTTTCTCCTTTCCAATTTATCGTTATCGGTTTCCAGTTTTTTCAGGTCTGTTGGCATGATCTCTACATCCAGGTTTTTCTGGGATTTGGCAGCTTCATCAATTTTTTTGAAGGAATCCCTGAGTGCATTTTGATCCTTTTTATACTTTTCCAATTGGAGAAAAAATACTCTTTCATTGGATTTTTTCATCAATGCTGAAGATGCCTTGATTGCCTGAAAGGATGGATTTAAAGCTACCCTTTCCTCACTGGATCTGATGACGGTTTGAAGATCATAACCCGCAGTAACCCTGTTATAAAAAGTTTTGGGTATCTCATCCCAAGGCAAAGCATCAGGATTGTCTTTTTCACGGTACTCTAAATATTCGTATTGGTCAGGGAGAACAATATTGGGCGTAACCCCTTTTAATTGGGTAGATCCTCCATTGATTCTGTAAAATTTTTGTAAGGTCAACTTGAGTGTACCCAAATCACCAGCATCCTTGTTGGCAAAGATAGAATTGGCTTCAAGGCCAATGTTGCGCTGTACGGTTCCTTTCCCGTAAGTTGAAGAACTTCCAATGACAATTCCTCGTCCATAATCCTGAATGGCTGCTGCAAATATCTCTGAAGCAGAAGCAGAAAACTCATTCACCATCACAGCAAGGGGACCGTCATAAAGAACAGTTCTGTCCCTATCCCTTAAAATAGTGGGATTTCCTTCTCTGTCCTTCACCTGCACAACTGGACCTTCGGGGATGAAGAATCCCACCATTTGAACTACATCATAAAGTGAACCACCTCCGTTGTTGCGAAGATCCATGATGATACCATCCACTTTTTGTTCTTTCAACTTGATGATCTCTTTTGCGACATCCTGTGAGCAACGGGGACCATTGGGTCTTTCCCAATCAGCATAGAATTCCGGTAGAAAAATATAGCCTATTTTTCTACCATTTTCGTTGATGATGGCGCTTCGGGCATAGGTTTCATCCAGAACAACTTCGTCTCGGATCATGGAAACCACCTTTATGGAACCATCCGCTTTTTTAACGGTAAGCCTGACTTCTGTTCCCTTTTTACCCCTGATCAGTTTTACTGCTTCTTCGGTTTCATATCCACTTAGATCTGTTGGCTCTTCGGTTGCTTGCCCTACTTTCAACACCTGATCACCCACTGTCAATTGTTGAGATTTCCATGCGGGCAAACCAGCTACAATCGTGGCTATGCGAATGGCGCCTGATTCGTCACTTCTCAATGAGGCACCAATGCCATAAAATCTTCCGCTCATCTGCTCATCGAACGAACGTTTTTCCACTGGTGGGAAAAATGTTGTGTGTGGATCCATTGTTTCTGTTACAATCTTCACCAACATGTCAAATCTTTCTTCAGGCTTGGCTTTGTTGACCATCCTTTCAAAATTTCTGGTGATCACCAGCTCAATCTTGGTCCTGGCCTCTTTTTCCAAAACCTGATCAGATTTATAGGCACTATCTGTCTTCTTCAATTGATTTCTCTGGTCCAAGAGATCCGAATACCTTTCCAGCGTCAGGTATTTCAACCTTTTCTTCCAGGCTTCTTTTCTTTGACCATCATTCTTGGGGTATTCAATTTTTTTGGGATCTAAAACGATTGTTTCATCCATGGTGAATTGAAAAGGCTCTCTGAGCAAATCCTTGTAAGAGGATTGCATCTCTTTTACCCTCTTCGTATAAATCTCGTCAACGGCATAAAAAAACTTGATGGGGGCTCCATGCAACTCATCATCGATCGTCATTTCATATTTTTTCAAATCCTTGATATCTGAGGATAGGAAAAGGTTTTTATCAGGATCAAGCGCTTCAAGATATTTGGTGAATATTTTTTTTGAAAATTCATCATCCACTTTCTTGGGACTGAAATGCGCAACCTCCAGCATTTCTGTGACCTGCCTGAAAATTATTTCATACTTGTCAGGAGGATTCCCAATACCCAGAGAATTAAAGGCTACAAAAAAGGCAGCAACAACAAACAAAATGGCGACGGGCAAGGATCTTCTGCTGAGCATAAATTGTTTTATTTTAGATGACATATCCAAAAATAAATCAAAAGAAATGCATTAACTCCCTATTTGGGATAAACGGAGCAAAAGAATTGTTAATTGAAGAAGAAATGGGAGGAAGATGGGGCTCGAACCCACGACCTTCTGAACCACAATCAGACGCTCTAACCAGCTGAGCTACATCCTCCGTGTTGTGCAGGCTGCAAAATTAAAGGAAAAGAGGACTTCTCCAAAATCGATTTTATTTCTATCGACAAAAGCTAACTTTGCCAAAAAGGATTGATGAATTATTGGCTGATCTTGATACCCCTTATTTCCGCCTTCATTGGCTGGTTTACGAATTGGATCGCCATAAAAATGCTGTTCCACCCCAGAGAACCCAAGAAAATACTGGGAATCACTTTTCACGGTATTTTCCCCAAAAGACAGAAACAGTTTGCAGAAAAACTGGGGAAACTGGTCAGTACAGAACTAATCTCCTTCCATGAGATAAGGGATAAAATCACAGATCCCGATAATCTAAGCAAACTGATGCCTTATGTTGAGACAAAAATCGATGATTTCCTGAGGAGGAAACTGAGTGAGGTCTTCCCTATTATTTCTATGTTCATTGGTGACAGCACCATCAACCAACTCAAGGGTGTATTCATGCAGGAACTAGAGTCCATGTTTCCTGAAATGATCCATTCCTACATGAAAAATCTTGAATCCCAGCTTGACCTGGAAAAGATTGTCACAGAAAAGGTTTATGGATTCTCCAGTGACAAAATGGAAATTATCCTAAACCAGATCATGTCAAAAGAATTCAGGTTTGTTGAAATCATAGGTGGGGTACTGGGACTTATCATTGGTATATTTCAGGTTTTGATCACTCTTTTGACCTCCTGAACTTTCTTCAATCCCCTTTGTTTAACCTTTTCTTATCAGTTTCACCGAAAGAATGCTCATCTGTTGACATCCAATCATTCAAACACATTTACATGCGATCGTTATTCTTGATTTTTATTTTGCTAAGCTCATTTTCCACTTTTGCACAATATCCAACCGGAGGAAGACCCCCTGGTGCCGCCGGTCAAAACATGAACATCGGGCGTTTTTATGGAAGAATTGTGGATGCCAAAACCAACAAAGGCATTGAAGCTGCCTCTGTCCAAATTGTCCAGTCAAAAATCGATTCAACTACCAAATCAAAGAAAGACATTGTCCTTACCGGTCAGTTGACCAAGAGCAATGGAGATTTTAGTCTTGAGGGACTACCCTTGAGGGGCCAATTGGTCCTCAAAATCACTGCTATTGGATACCTTACACTGGAAAAACCGGTGAAATTTGAAGGAGGGAATGATTTTGCCAAATTGATGAGCAATGCTGATGCGGATCTCGGCAACATCAAGCTCGAACAGGATGCCAAGCAATTGGAAGAAGTGAAAATCGTCGGCACAAAACCCTTCATGCAAATGGGGGTAGACCGGAAAATTTTCAATGTTGAACGCAATCTTGTATCAACAGGTCAAACAGCCTCCGAACTGATGAAGAATATACCGGGTGTGGATGTTGATATTGATGGCAATGTAAGCCTTAGAAATGCCTCCCCTACCATCTTTATTGATGGCAGACCCACCAACCTTAGCCTTGATCAAATTCCATCTGACGCCATACAAACCGTTGAATTGATCACCAATCCTTCGGCCAAGTTTGATGCATCCGGTGGAATGTCAGGCATCATCAATATCATCCTCAAGAAAAACAGAAAAGCCGGTTACAATGGTAACCTAAGATCAGGAATTGACTCCCGGGCTAAAATCAACTTGGGAGGAGACATCAATGTAAAACAGGATAAAGTCAATTTCTTTATCAGTTCCATGTACAATGAGAGAAAATCGATCGGTATCGGCGAATCTGTCCGGGAAGAATTCTTTTCAACTCCCACCATCCGTTATACACAGAATAACAAGCCCATTGGCGGCGGTTTCTTTAATTTTAACCGTGCCGGGTTGGATTATTTCATAGACAACAGAAATACACTCACAATCTCAGGCAGTTATGTTCAGGGGAGAATGGGAAATGCCGACCGTCTTACCATCCAAACAGACACCTTGTACAGCACAGGAACCAAATCCATCCTATCTGAAAGAAATACAGATACCAAATTCAACTTCAACAACTATGGTGCTGCCTTGGGATACAAACACCTGTTCAGCAAAAAGGGAATGGAATTAACGGCAGATTTTAATTACAATGACAGCAAGAACAAGAATGACGGTGGCTTCAAGACACAATATTATGATCTTGGTAAAAACCCCAAAGGAAACCTGATTGATCAGACACAGGCAGGAATAGGAAGCAATTCCTTCTATACTTTCCAAACAGACTACACCAATCCTTTGGGTGAAAAAGCAAAGATGGAATTGGGTGCCAGGATTGCCATTCGTGACTTCCAAAGCGAAAATCTCAACTACATCTACAGCTGGGTCCTCAATCAATACATTCCCATTACTGCCATCAATGCTAATTATAAGTTCAATGACAAGGTATATGCAGCTTATGGCACTTA